>DASTTJ010000110.1:0-9549 GCA_035760205.1 Steroidobacteraceae bacterium
TTTTCCTTGTCACGAACGCCGAAGCGGTGCTCTTCATCGACGATGATGAGTCCCAGATCCTTGAAGCGCACATTGGCGTGCAACAGCTTCTGAGTCGCAATGACGATGTCGACGGTGCCTTTCTCGATGCCCTCGAGCACGGCGTTCGATTCCTTGCCGGTGCGGAAGCGGGATAAAGATTCGACACGCACCGGCCAGTCGGCGAAGCGATCGCGGAAATTGTTGGTGTGCTGTTCGGCGAGCAGGGTCGTGGGCACGAGCACTGCCACCTGCTTGCCCGCCTGTGCGGCGACGAAAGCCGCGCGCATCGCGACTTCGGTCTTGCCGAAGCCGACATCGCCGCACACCACGCGATCCATGGGTTTCTCGCTCGCCAGGTCCGCGAGCACCTGGCGGATGGCCTCGGCCTGGTCGGCGGTTTCCTCGAACGGGAAGCTGCTTGCGAAAGCCTGGTACTCAAGTTCACGTTGCGGCAGGGAAGTGCCGCGCTTGGCTTGCCGCTGCGCATACAGGTCGAGCAACTCGGCCGCCACGTCGCGGATCTTGTCGGCGGCGCGTTTACGCGCGCGGGCCCATTGGTCCGTGCCGAGCTTGTGCAGCGGCGCGCTCTCGGGCGCGGCACCCGAATAACGCGACACGAGATGCAGCTGCTGCACTGGCACGTACAGTTTGTCGCCGCCCGCGTACTCGAGCACCACGAACTCGCCGTCCTGGCCCGCCACCTGCATGACCTGCAGGCCGATGTAGCGGCCCACTCCATATTCTTCATGGACCACCGGCGACCCTGGCCCCAAGGTCGTGAGGTCGCGAAGAATCGCCTGCGGATCCGATTGTGCGCGGCGCCGGCGGCGCTCCTGTCGCGCGCGCTGGCCAAAGAGCTGCGCTTCGCCCAGCACCGCGATCGGTGGCCTGAGGATGTTGAGCCCGGCCATCTCCGGCGCGACACACAATGCGAAGGGCGCGTCACTCTCGACGAACTCGTGCCAGCCGCCGACGCCTTTGGGTTTGAGCCCATGCTTGCGCAGCATCTCGAGCAGCACTTCGCGCCGCCCGGCGGAATCCGCAGCCAGCAACACTCGTCCGGAGAACGTGTCGAGAAAATTCTCGAGCGGCGCCAGCGGCCGCTCCGAGCGCAGGTCCACGCGCCATTCCTGCGGCGCGGCGGTCGCGAAGTTGAAGCCTTTCGTCTCATCTTCGATCTTGAAGCTCTCGAGCTCGACGCGAGTGAAAGTGTCGAGCCGCGCCTGAAGTTCCGCGGGGTCGAGATACAGCTCATCGGGCGCGAGCACCGGGCGCTCGACGTCGTGGCGGCGTTCCTCGTAGCGCTCGGCAATGCTGCGTGCGGCGCGCTCCACCGCGGCGGGCATCTCGGTGCCCGCGCACACCACGGTGTCGGCCGGCAGGTAGTCGAGCAGCGTGTCGGTCGAATCGAAGAACAGCGGCAGGTAAAACTCGATTCCCGGCGGCGCGAGGCCGTCGCTGACTCCACGGTAGATAACACTCTTGGTGGGGTCACCCTCGAAGCGTTTGCGATAACGCAGGCGGAACGCCTTGACGGCGTCCGCATCCAGCGGCATTTCACGTCCCGGCAGCAGTCGCACCTGCTTCAGCGAATCGCCGGAGCGCTGCGTTTCCGGATCGAACTCGCGGATCACTTCGATTTCATCGTCGAACAGGTCGACGCGCAGGGGAGTCTCCGCACCCATCGGATACACGTCGAACAGCGACCCGCGCAGCGCGAACTCCCCGGGCGCACTGACCTGCGACACGGAGGCATAACCAGACTCCACCAGGCGTGCGCGCAGTGGATCGATGGGCAGCTTATCGCCGACGGCCAGGTTGAAGGTGCGGCCATCCACATAGCCGCGCGGCGCGATTTTCTGGCCAAGCGTGTCCGCCGCGGCCAACAGCACCGCCGACTTCAGGCGCGGGAGTTCGGCGAGCGCCGCCAGGCGTTCGGAAATGATGTCCGGATGTGGCGAGAACAGGTCGTAGGGCAGTACTTCCCAATCAGGCAACACGTGAATTGCACGTGAGCCGCCGAGGAAGAACGCGAGCTCCGATCGAAGCTGGTCGAGTTCACGCGCGTCGCGCGCGATGACGAGGTAGGGCCGGGTATCCGACTCAACGGCTTCGGCCAGCGCGAGGCTGCGCGCCGAGCCATAGAGCTGGTGCCAGCGCTGGCGCGAGCGCGGGGCGGGAATGGGTGGGTGGAGCAGGGTCGGCATTGCGGCAGGCGCGGCACTTTACCTGCCGGAACACCCGCTGCAAATGGAAATCAGCAACGCCGGGATCGCAAGTACCCGGGGCGTATCAGCTCGCCAGGACCACCGCGTGCAGCACCTTGTCGTTCTCGAATACCACCACGAAGTTCGGGTAGAACCACTTGGTGATGGCGGGGTTGCCCACGGGGCCGGCCTTGTTGGCCGGTGCGCCGAATTTCTGTTCGACTGCGCTCATGGTGGAACCGCGTTGTGGGGTTTCGACCCCCGACGGCTTGATTGCGACCTGGCCGTCAATGGCCAGAGTCTCGGCAAATACGGGCACCGTGGCACCCAGGGCCAGCGCAACCACTGTCATCTTCATCGTGCGAGCAAGCATGGCTTTCTCCTGCGGCCGGCGACTCGACCGTGGCGGCAATATACCCCCCGCTGTGGCAAAGTCAGCCTTGTCGCCATGTACCGACCCAAACTAACAGTGCTTTTGTGATCTCCGTCCGGTTTTTCGCCGACAATTCCGCTCAATGCTGAATTCGCTGCCTTTGTTCGTCGGCCTGCGTTACGTGCGGGCCCGCTCCCACAAGTTCTTCGTCTCCTTCATCACCTGGGTATCGCTGCTGTGCGTGGGCCTGGGCGTGATGGCGCTCATCGTGATCCTCTCGGTCATGAACGGCCTGGAAGGCGAGTTGCGCGACCGCCTGCTGGCGCTCTCGGCCCATGCGCGCATTTTCGTGCCGCCCGGAGCGCAGGGCGCGACGGACTGGAGCGGCCTGGCCGAGACCGTGCGGCGGGCGCCGAATGTCACGGGCGCCGCGCCGTTCATCGAGATCGAGGCGCTGGCCATGCGCAAGCCGGAGATGCTGCCCGTGCGCCTGCGCGGCATCGATCCCACGCACGAGGCCGAGGTCGCCCGTATCGCCAAGTCGATCGTCGAAGGAAATCTCGACGATCTCACGCCAGGGTCCGACCACGTCATCGTCGGCCGCGGCATCGCGCAGATGTTAGGGCTCGGTGTCGGCGATCCGATCGCCGTGCTGGTGCCCGCAACCGACGTGAATGGGGCGCCCGAACCGCGCCTGCGGGAGTTCCTGGTGGCCGGCGTGTTCGATGCGGCGGTGCAGGACTACGACGGCGAGTTGCTCATCGCCGCGATCGACGACGTGCGTGCGCTGTTGCCGAATCCGGATGCGCGCATGTCGCTCCATGTGAATTTCAAGGATGCGCTGACGGCGAGCGAGAACTCCGCGGCGCTCGCCAAAACCTTGCCGCCCGGGCTCGAGATCCGCGACTGGACCGTGGACCACGCCAGCTATTTCCGCGCCATCCGCATCGAGAAGACGATGGTCGCGATCATCCTCATGCTCATCGTTGCAGTGGCCGCGTTCTATCTCGTGGCCATGCTCGCGATGGTGGTCACGGACAAACGCACTGACATCGCGATCCTGCGCACGCTCGGCACTTCGCCGCGCCGGGTCATGGCGATCTTCCTGATCCAGGGCAGCGTGATTGCCTGGTTCGGTGTCGTGCTCGGCGTCGTGTGCGGATCCTTGCTTGGCCACTACGCGGGCGACGTCGCCGCGTTCTTCGAGCGGTTGTTCCGCTTCGAGTTCTTCAGCTCCGACGTCTACATGGTGACGCGTATTCCCTCGGAACTGCGTGTCGAGCAGATCGTGTGGATCGCCGGCATCGCCATGCTGATCACGCTGGCCGCCACTATCTACCCCGCGTTCCGCGCCTCGCGCATTCCGCCGGCCGACGCCTTGCGGTACGAATGACATGGCGATGAATCTTCCTTACGAATGGCTCATCGGCACGCGTTACCTGCGGTCCACGCACCGCAGCGGGTTCGTCTCCTTCGTCGCGTCGATGTCGGTCATCGGGCTCGCCCTCGGCGTGGCGGTGCTGATCGTCGTGTTGTCGGTTCTCAATGGCTTCGAGCGCGAACTGCGCAGCCGCATGCTGTCGGTGACGTCGCACGCCACCATCACCGGCATCGAGGGCCAGATCGTCAACTGGCGCCAGGCGCAGATCGACGCTGCGAGTGAACCGGGCGTGGTGGCCGTGGTGCCGTACATCGAGTCGCGCGGGCTGCTTGCCAATGGCGAGCGGGTGGCGGGCGCCATGGTGCGCGGCATACTTCCCGAAGAAGAAGTAAAGGCGGTGGGCCTGGGCGGCCGCATGACCGACGGCGAGCTGTCCGATCTCGAAGCAGGAAAGTACCGAGTCATCCTCGGCAGCGCGCTGGCCGCCGAACTCGCCGTGACGGTGGGGCAGAGCGTGGTGCTCATGGCGCCCGATGGTAGTGCTACTCCGGCGGGTTTTGCGCCACGCATGCGCCGCTTCGCCGTGAGCGGCATCTTCGATTCGGGTATGTACGAATTCGATCGGGGGCTCGCGCTCACGCACATGGCCGATGCCGCGAAGCTGTATCGCATGGGCGATCGGGTGACCGGCCTGCGCCTCGCGCTCGAAGATCCGTTTCTCGCGCCACTGGTGGTGCGCACGGTTGCCCGCAACATCGACTATGACGGTAACGGCTATTTCGTCAGCGACTGGACCCGCGACCACGCGAACTTCTTCCGCACCATCGAACTCACGAAGTCGATGATGTTCTTCATCCTGCTCATCCTGGTGGTCGTCGCGGCCATCAACCTCGTCGCGACCCTGGTGATGATCGTGAAAGAGAAACAGACGGACATCGCGATTCTGCGCACCATCGGCGCGGCACCGAACAACGTGTTGCGGATGTTCCTGGTGCAGGGCGCGTTGATCGGTCTCGTCGGCACCTTCGCGGGCGCGGGCCTGGGCTGGGTGCTGGCGCTCAACGTCACCGAAGTCGTGCACGCGATCGAAAGCGCTTTCGGCACAAAATTCCTGGATGCGAGTGTGTACCTCATGAGCGATCTGCCTTCCGATGTGCGCCTGGCCGATGTGTTGCAGGTGTCTGGCATGGCGCTGGCGCTGTCGGCGCTGGCGACTATCTACCCCGCGTGGCGCGCCGCGCGCACGTTGCCCGCGGAGGCCCTTCGCCATGAATGAACTGGTCATGGAAGCCACGGGCGTCGAACGCGCGTTCCGCCAGGGGCCGATCGACCTGCGGGTGCTGCAGGGCGTGAATCTCAGCGTTCGCGCCGGCGAGCGGCTGGCGATCATCGGCGCTTCGGGGTCCGGCAAGACGACATTGCTGCAGATCCTCGGCGGCCTCGACCGGCCCACGGCCGGGCACGTGAAGATCGCCGGCAGCGACATCCATTCGCTCGATGAAAAGGCGCGCGGCGAATTGCGCAACCGCACGCTCGGGTTCATCTACCAATTCCATCATCTGTTGCCGGAATTCTCGGCGCTGGAGAACGTGGCGATGCCGCTGCTGGTGCGGCGCGTGCGGCGGGTCGAAGCCGAGAACACCGCGCGCGCAATCCTGCAGCGCGTGGGCCTTGGCGAACGTCTCATCCATCGCCCCCATGAATTGTCCGGCGGTGAACGCCAGCGCGCCGCCGTGGCGCGCGCGCTCGTGACCAATCCGCGCATCGTGCTTGCCGACGAACCGACGGGAAATCTGGATGGTGGCAATGCCGAATCGGTGTTCGCGCTCATGCTCGAGCTCAATCGCGAACTGGCGACCAGCCTCATCGTCGTCACGCACGACCGGCGGCTGGCGGCGCGCATGGATCGCATCCTCGAGCTCGATCGCGGGAATCTGGTCGAACGCGGCTGATTAGCGATTGGCGCCCGTGCCGCGTTCGCGATATCTCTTGCGCACGCGGTAGCGCCACAACAAGTCGAGCAGGCCCCAGCCCAGAAGGCCAATCGATGCGCCGGAAATGCCGCAGCCGACGAGAAAGGGTTTCCACATCGGCCCCATGCCGTTCTGCACCCATTCCCAGCTCATTTCGAATTCCATTTCCATGGGCGGCGAGCCGGTGGCCAGCACGCCCACTTTGTACGCGAGGTAATAGACCGGCCCTGCGGTGAACGGGTTCACGAGCAGTACCGAAACCAGGATGGTGGGGATGTGAATGCGGCAAAAGATCGCCGTGATCGCGGCCAGCGGAATGTGGATGGGCAGCGGTATGAAGCAAATCGCCAGCCCGGCACCAAATGCCGGAGTTACCGTCCTACGCTGCAGCGACCACAGGCGCGGGTCGACGAAGAACCGGCCGAAGGGTTTGAGCGCCCAGTGGGTGCGAACCGTTTCACGGTGCGGCGTAATTTTGCGGAACAGTCGCCGTGGCATCGGGGCGCACTCTAGCATCCGAACCCTGCCCGCGTGATCGGCGCACTCGCACTGCTTTCGGGCGTTGTGCTGGGATTGTTCTCCGCGGCGTTGCCGGGAGCGCCGTGGCTTCTCGCCGCAGGAGTCAGCGCGACGCTCATCTTCATGACGCGCCTGCGGAAGGCCGCGACGCCTAGACGGCTCGCCGCGTTGCTCACAGGCATGGTGCTTGCGTGGACGTCCGCTCATCAATGGCTGGCCCTTCAATTGCCAGCGCCCGCTGACGCGCGCCTGCTCGTAGACGGAATCATCCGCTCAGTTCCCGCGCGCGATGGCGCGGAACTTCGCTTCGACATCGAGGCACGCATTCTCGAAGGTGGGCCACGCGATGCGTCCATGAGCCGCGTGCGCCGGGTGCGGCTCGTGTGGCGCGACGCCTCGACGGTCCCACGCCCCGCCGAACGATGGCAATTGCTGGTGCGGGTGACGCCTCAGCCCGCCACGCGCAATTTCGCCGGGCCCGATACCGCGCGCCATGCGTTCCGCGACGGCGTGCACGTCGCGGGCAGGGTGCTGCCATCGGCACTGAACGTCCGGGTCGCGTTGGCAAACTCAACGGTCGACACGTTGCGCGCCCGCGTCGCCATGCAGGTAGGCGAAGTCGTCGATGATCCCGATGCGGCGGGGTTGCTCATCGCGCTTGCGGTCGGTCTCACGGATCGCCTGAGCGCCGACCAATGGCGCGTATTCAACGCCACTGGCACTACGCATCTGGTCGCTATCTCCGGGCTGCATGTCACGATGTTCGCACTCGTCGCGTTCTTCGCCGCGCGCCGCTTTTGGCGATGGCTGCCGTTCGTGAGCCGGGTCGACCGTGAGCCGTTTGCGATGTTGTTAGGCCTCGGCGCCGCAGGGGCGTATGCGCTGCTGTCCGGCTTCTCGGTGCCGGCCCAGCGCACCTGGCTGATGCTCGCCATTTTCGCTGCGGTGAGGCTGGCGGCACGCCACGCTGGCGCCGCGCGAGTGTGGTCGTTGGCCCTGGTCGCTGTGTTGTTGATGGATCCTCGAGCGCCATTGTCCGCCGGCTTCTGGCTGTCATTCGTGGCCGTGGGCGTCATCCTATTGATGGCGGATGCAACCGCGGAGTCAGGCGCCTTCTCCGCGCTGGCGCGCGTGTCGAGTGCCATCCGTCTGCAATGCGCAATTCTGCTGGCGCTTGCGCCACTGACTTTCGCGGTATTCGGCGGACTTTCGCTCACCGCCTTCGCGGTCAATCTGCTGGCCATTCCGCTCGTGTCGTTCGTGCTGGTGCCCCTGGTGCTGGCCGGCACGTTGGCAGCGCTGGTCGCGCCGGCATCGAGCCCGGCCTTCTTCGGCGCGGCGGCTTCCCTCTACGAATGGTTCTGGCCAGGGCTCACCTGGGCGGCGGACCGCGACTTTGCGCTGTGGCGCGCCACGCCGCCATGGTGGTGGTTTCCGTTCGCGATGCTGGCGTCGCTGGTGATGCTGCGACGCTGGCCGTGGTCTTTGCGCGTGTCGGCTGCGTGCGCGGCCTTGCCGCTGGTGTTTGCGCCGACACGAATGCCGGAACACGGCACGGCACGCATCAGCGTATTCGACAGCGGTCGAGGCGCCGCCACGTTGGTGCTCACGCATTCCCATGCGCTGCTGTTCGATACGGGAGACAGCTGGAATACGCGGGGTACGCGTCTGCGGCAGTGGGTGCTGCCCGCGCTCGATGCGGTCCAGCGCCAACGCGTCGACTTGCTGGTGCTGCCATCGCTGAACCGCGATCGCGCGCACGGAGCCGCGGTGCTGGCATTCGAACGCGAGGTGCAATCGTTGCTGGTCGGCGGTGGCTGGCCGGCGAGCGCGCTGCCCGTGTGGCCCTGCAGGGATTCAGCGCTTCTCTGGGATGGGATCCGGGTGCAAACCTTTGCGGCTGGCGGGGGCGGCCGCTACTGCGCCCTGCGTATTTCGGTGGGCGCGCACGCCATCCTGCTAGGCGGTGACCTCGATGTCGCGGCGGAACGCGGACTGGTAGCGCGCGTCGATCCTGGGGCGCTGGCAAGTGTGGCAGTGCTTGTCAGCCGGAATGCAAGTGCCTTGGCGTCGGCGCCGGAGTGGATAGAGGCGAGCGCCGCCAGCCTTGCGATAGCGACTGGCGGCATCGTCAATTCACACTCCCGAGACGCAACGCTCGCGCGCTGGCGCGCGGCCGGCGCCGAAGTCCTCGACACTCGGCGCGACGGCGGCATTGAGCTCGTTTTAGGGACGTCAGGCATACGCGTGGTCGCCACGGCTCGCGCCTCGCGATACCCCTTTGTCTGGCATCGCTCGCGATGACCCTTTCGGACCCGCCCTCCGGTATGATTCCGGCCATGTGGGAACTCGTACAGGCCGGCGGCCCATTCATGTGGCCGATCATCATCTGCTCCATCGCGCTCGTCGGTATCGTTCTCGAAAGGCTCTGGACCTTGCAGCGCAAGCGCGTGCTGCCCCAGGAACTCATCAAGAAGGTGTCCGAGCTCGCCGAGCGTAACCAGGTCAACCCCAAGGTCATCGAAGCACTCGAAAAGAACTCGGCGCTCGGGCGGGTTCTGGCGGCAGCGCTGGCCAATCGCCACCGTGGTCGCGAGATCATGATGGAACGCGTCGAAGACGTGGGCCGCCAGGTCGTTCACGAGCTGGAGCGGTTCGTGAACTCCGTGGGCACCATCGCCAGCATTTCGCCGTTGTTAGGGTTGCTCGGTACCGTGACCGGCATCATCCGCGCGTTCAATGCGGTGATGCTCGGCGGCATGGGTGATCCGCGCTTGCTGGCGGGTGGTATCTCCGAAGCACTGGTCTGCACCGCCGCGGGTCTCACGGTGGCCATTCCCGCCTATGTTGCGCACCGCTACCTGCGTGGCAAGGTCGAGCGCATCGTCGTCGAGATGGAGAAAGTCGCGGTGAATTTTGCCGACTCCCTCGGTGCCGACGTCCAAAGCGGGGACAGCGACGGTGGCGTCGCCCCAACCGCATGAGGATGCAGTCCCGCAAGGGGAGGGAAGATCCCGAGATCAACTTGATCCCGTTGATCGACGTCTCTCTGTTGCTGGTCATCTTTTTCATGTT
>DASTTJ010000111.1:0-6285 GCA_035760205.1 Steroidobacteraceae bacterium
AGGCCCAAGGGGCCAAACTATGGTCCCATGCGCAGAATCGGAATAGACCCGCAGGAGTTGGTGGGCCTGCCTGGATTCGAACCAGGGACCAAGGGATTCACGTTGTCGGAGCGTTTCCGCCCCGCGTGGACTATCTCTTCACCCGCGAATGGTCTAACTAACCACCCGGTGGGGTGCGGGACGCTCTAGCCTGTCATCAAGGGCACTGGAGCCCTCAGGTAGTCTCTGCACCTTCCCGCGCTGCCGCGCGGGCTTGGCTCAGGGTTGCCATGCCCCTCTTCCCATATTGAAGAGTGCGAAGGTTTCCCTGAATTCATCCCGTCCACTGCGCGTGTTCCCACGCGCAGGCACCTATATAGATGAGTCCCCTGCACTAACCGCTGTGCTACAGGCCCAACCGGGCGCGATTGTACAGGGATGAATCTAATCGGGCTTGTCTGCAAAGTGATATCACTCTAGTATCACACGCGGTTCGAGTCAAATCATGAATGGGAGAAGCAGATGAGCATGCCCGGCGCTACACAGGAAATCGACTTCAAGAGTTACAGTGGCTACTTCCCGTTGGTCATTGCGGTCCTCGCGTTGGTCGCAATACCCATCGGCGGGCCGTTCCCGCCGAAGTTTGTCATCAGCGTGCTGACCTTCGTATTCGTTGCCAAAGGCATCTACATACTCCAGCCGAACCAGTCGGCGCTGATGATGCTGTTCGGCTCCTACCAAGGCACGGATTACTCAACGGGCCTGCGCTGGGCGAACCCCTTCCTC
Organism: Steroidobacteraceae bacterium; assembly: GCA_035760205.1. Lineage (GTDB taxonomy): Bacteria > Pseudomonadota > Gammaproteobacteria > Steroidobacterales > Steroidobacteraceae > CADEED01. The sequence goes on from DASTTJ010000111.1 coordinate 766, forward strand.
AACAAGAAGAAAGTGTCGCTGCGCCTGCGCAACTTCAACAGCGAAAAGCTGAAGGTGAACGACAAGCGCGGCAACCCGATCGAGATCGCGGCGGCGGTCGTCTGGAAGGTGAAAGACACGGCGCGCGCGGTGCTCGACATCGATCACTACGAGCAGTACGTGCCGGTGCAGGCGGAATCGGCGCTGCGGCACCTTGCCAATGAATACTCGTACGACTCGCATGACGACGAGCAGACCGAGCTCACGTTGCGCGGCGGCGCCGACGAAGTGGTCACGCGTCTCAAGCGCGAACTGCAGGAACGCTTCGAGAAAGCGGGTCTGCATGTCGAAGACGCGCGCCTGACGCACCTGGCCTATGCGCCTGAAATTGCCGGCGCCATGTTGCGGCGTCAGCAGGCCGAAGCGGTGATCGGGGCGCGCAAGCAGATCGTGCTCGGCGCGGTCAGCATGGTGGAGATGGCGCTGAAAGGTCTCACGGAACGTGGCGTGGTGGAGCTGGATACCGAGCGCCGCGCTGCGATGGTTTCGAACCTGCTGGTCGTGTTGTGCGCTGAAAGCGAGGCGCAGCCCGTGATCAACGCCGGCTCGTTGTATCAATAGAGTGGCGGCGTCTTGAGCGAGCCGCCAGCACGAAAAGCGTTCCTGCTGCGCCTCGATCCGGCGGTTGCCGCCGCGATCGAGGCGATGGCAGCTCAGGAGCTGCGCAGCCTCAACGGACAGATCGAATGGTTGTTGCGCGAAGCGCTGACGAGGCGCGGCCGCGAGATCCGCACGGCGCCGCGCACCAACGCACGCCGGCCCCGCAAGGACGATTGAGCTTCAGGTCGTTGCGGATGCGACGACCGCGCAACTGCCGATCTTCTCGCCGCCCGATATCTCGCAGGCCCGCGCCACACGCGCGCGAAGCTGCGCGACCACAGCGCCTCGGGCCGCAGTGGTGTTCCACGCGTTGAGCTTCTCATCCAGCTTGTTGAGCCGCGACAACGTGCGGCGGTGAATCCGGTTCGGCCCTTCGAGTTCCGCAATCACCTGCGTACCGACTTTATCGATGGTCGCGAGATCATCCGGCTTCATGCGCAGCAAGCCTTCCAGATAGCTGTATCCCCACTGAAAGCGCGACGCGGGTCCCTTGGCCTTCGCGTAGGCGTCGGCCAGCAACTCGACGCTGCGATCGATGTTGCCGAGGCGTTCTTCGACATCCGCGAGATCGCCGATGTAGTAGTAAGGCGTGTTCGACGTCGTCGCCTCGAGCGTCAGCAGATCCCGCGCGCGTTCCCAGTCGTCGAGCGCGATGTAAATGTTGATCGCGGAGTTCACCACGCCGGCGCGCACATAAGCGTCCTGCTTCACGTCCAGCATTCTGGTGGCCGTGTTGAGCGCGACGCTGCGCACGTCGGTCGGTACCTTGCCGTCGGCGGCGTAGGCTTTGGCGGCGGTAATCTTCATGAGCTGCGCGGCCAGCTGGTCGGCGGGCGCGAACTCCTGGTTGGTCGTCGCGGCGTCGGCGATCGCCATCCACCGCTCACGCAACGTGGGCGCGAGCTGCGGCAAGGTCTGGCGAGCGGCCAGGAAAAATTCTGTGCGCAAGCCACGCAGGGCGTCCGCATTGGCGAGCGACAGCTCTTTATTGTTCAGCAGCTCGTTGACACGCACGATGGCCACGGTAAGCGCCTTGTCCGCTTTTCCGCCGCTCTTGAGCACGCTTTTCTGCTGGGCGGTCGCCTGCTCCGCCGCGCGAATGTGCAGGCGGGCGCGTTCCTTGGTGAGATCAGCCGGACAGGTGCGCGCGGCGTGCTCGAATGCGGACTGCAGCTTCGCCGCGGGGAAAACGCCGTCGTCCTCGAGACCGAATGCGTGATACGCGAGCCGACGGCAATCGTCAGCGGCCAGTGGCGCATCGCCCTTCGCTGCCATCTCGATCACATTCTTGACGGGGCGTACGTCGCCGAGCACGTTGTCGAGCACGCCGGCATACAGCGACAAATCCATATTTCCCGCGATGCGCGTGATCTCGGTGCGGTCGCCCTTGAGCACCACGACCGTCGGATAACCGGTGACGCGGAATTCGTCCCCCCATTTCTGCGCGTCGGGCAGATCTCCGTCGAGATACACCGCGACGAACAGTTTGGATTTTTCGATGAAGTCGGGACGGTTGAAGACCGCCGACTTGAGCTGCTTGCACGGCGGGCACCACTGCGCACCCCAGTACAGCAGCACCGGCTTGTTAGTTGCCTTCGCCGACTCGAACGCGGATTCGACGGGGCCGACGAACCAGGCGATGCCGGGAGCGTCAGCGTGAACATCCGCGAGACTTGGGCCCGCAATCGGCGCGGGCTCGCTGGGCGGCGCAGGATTCGGCACATCGTCGCCACGCCCACATGCGCTGAGCGCGCAAGTCAGAAGCAGGACGATTGTCGAAGCAAGGCCGTGAGGCATTTGAAATCTTTCCTTCACTGGTCGGCGGCAGATCGCCACGTTAGCATGCACGACGATGAAGAAACCCTCATTTGCAGCCGTCCTGGAGGCGCGTCTTTCGCGCCGTCACGTCGTCGTCGGAGCCGCCGCGGCAGCAGGCCTTGCCGCCTGTGCGCGAATTCCGACAAAACCCGAGACCAGCGCCAGGTCCAGTTCATTCAAGAGCATTGCGCCGCAGAGTCTCGATGCATTCACCATCGCCGAGGGTTATCGCTACAACATCGTTGCGCGTTGGGGTGACAGCCTTGTCACCGGCACCAGCGACTTCGACACCGCCCGACTTTCGTCTACCGTCTGGTTGGACGCCCGCGCAGTCGGTACGCAGGAGCGCCAGTTCGGCACCAACGCCGATGCCGTGGCGTACTTTCCGCAAGCTTCGGGCCGCGCGGCGCGCGGGCTCGTGTGCGTGAACCACGAGTACGTCAATGGCGAAATGGTCTTCGCAGGGCACCGCGGCAGCGGCATGAAGCCGGACGCCAGCAAGGCGTGGCTCGACAAACATCCGCACGCCGTCGCGTTCATGCAGGCCGCACACGGCGTCACGGTGATGCAAATCTATCGTGACTCTCACGGATGGACGCGCGAGCTCTCGGCGCGCCAGAACCGCCGCATCACCGCCAACACACCGATGGACATCCGCGGACCCGCGCGCGGTCACTCACTGATGCGCACGAACGCGGACCCCACCGGCACACGCGTGCTCGGGACGTTTGCCAACTGCGCCGCAGGCAAGACCCCCTGGGGCACGTATCTCACCGCCGAGGAGAACGTCGACGACTATTTCTCGGGCGGCCGCACGATGCGCGAGACCAGCAAGGATGCCGCGCTGCTTGACGCCTACCAACGTTTTCCACTGCGCGAGTTCGGCTTCTACGGCTGGAACCACCTGGACCCGCGCTTCGACACGCGCGCGGAGCCGCGCGAGCCATTGCGCCACGGCTGGATGGTGGAAATCGATCCGCAGGATCCAAAGTCCGTTCCGCAAAAGCGCACCGCGCTCGGCCGTTTCCAGCACGAAGGTGCCAACACCATCGTCGGCAAGAGCGGCCACGTGGCGGCGTACATGGGCGACGACGAGAAGTTCGAGTACATCTACAAGTTCGTCACGCGCGATCGCTTCGATGCACGAAACCCCGCCGCGAACCGCGATCTGCTCGATCATGGCACTTTGTATTGCGCGCGCTTCGATGCAGACGGCAAGGGCGAATGGCTGCCGCTGGTGCACGACGAAAACGGCCCGCTCAACTCCCGCGCCGGCTTCGCAAACCAGGGCGACGTGGTCATCAAGGCGCGCGCCGCCGCCGATTTGCTGGGCGCCACTCCCATGGATCGGCCCGAGGACATCGAACCGAGCCCCATCACCGGTCGCATCTACATTCCGTGCACCAAGGCCACTGAGCGCGGCACCACGGACGACAAAATCTGGTCGGGCCGGGAAATCGATGTGGGCGTGAACGCCGTCAACCCGCGACCCGACAACAAGTCCGGACACATCATCGAGATGACGGAGGCCGGAGACGACGCGACGGCCACGCGCTTCGAGTGGAACGTATTCCTGCTCGCCGGAGATCCCGCCGCGGGGCGGTACATCGTCGATGCGCGGGATCTTGCTTCGGGTAGTTTGGCCGGGAGCGACACGTATTTCGCCGGCTATCCGAATGCCGCCGAGCAGACTCAGGTCCACTGCCCCGACAACCTCGGAATCGACCCGCAGGGAAGGCTGTGGATCGTCACCGACTCGGATGACAAAGGCCATCCGAACAACGGCTGCTTCGTCGTTCCGACGAGCGGGCCGCAGCGCGGGCTGCTCAAACAGCTTGCGAGCGGGCCTACAGGAAGCGAAGTCTGCGGTTGCGAATTCACGCCCGACGGCCGAACGCTATTCCTGTCGATTCAGCATCCGGGCGAAGGGGGCACCCTCGAAAAGCCGCGCAGCCACTGGCCCGACGGCAACGGGCTGCCCGCCCGCGCCGCTTTACTGGCCGTCGAGCGGGAAGACGGGGACACCGTTTAACTTTGTTAGCAGAACGTGAAGGCCGTTCAGGTGGGATTCAATTCGCCTGACTTAGAGTTTGACCCATGAACTACCGGTCCTTTCTTCGTGTTACTGCGGCCCTCACGGTGCTCGGCTCGCTCGGCGGCTGCGCCAGCCTTTCCAAGAGCGAATGCATGAACGCCAGCTGGGAAGACATCGGCATACGCGACGGCGCAAACGGTCAGCCGGAGGAGTACCTCATCCAGCACTCCACGGCCTGCGCAAAAGTGAATGTCGTCCCGGATCGTGGCGCGTATCTGCATGGCCGCGAGCAGGGGCTCGAGCGATTCTGCGTGCCGCATCGTGCTTATCAGCTCGGTGAATACGGCAGCGGTTTCGCGGTGGGCATCTGCCGCAACTTCGACCAGGAACGGCTGCAGGACGCCTACGAGAAGGGCCGCGAAGTGCGCCGGCGCAGTGATGAATTGAGCTCCATCGACGGGGAGTTGCGTGACATCAGAACGCGCCTGGAAGACAAGGACAAGGAGAACCCGCTCGGAAAGAAGGAGCGCGATTCGCTCATGTTCCGGCTCGGTGTTCTCACGGTGCAGCGCGTCGAAGCCGAGCGGGCCTACGAAGAAGCCCGCTACCGCGCCCGTGACCTCTAACTAAGTACCCCGCGGCTTCGCGCGCCGCGTCGGCTCCGCCTCCAGCGGATTCTCCGGCCAGTAGTGCCGCGGATACCGTCCGCGCATGTCCTTGCGTACATCGAGGTAGGCATTGCGCCAGAAGCTGGCGAGATCGCGTGTGATCTGCAGCGGCTTGCGGCCGGGCGACAGCAGCGTGAAGGTCACCGCCACCGTTCCGCCGCCGATGCGCGGCGTGGCCGCCAGACCGAACACTTCTTGCATGCGCATCGACGCCACGGGCGCATTGGCGTCGAGATAGTCGATTCGGGCGCGTGTTCCCGTGGGCAGGCCGATGTGGGTCGGCGAAAGCTCATCGAGTTTGCGCTGCTGGTCGTAGGTCAGGCGCGCGCGCAATGCATCGAGCAACGGTACCCGCGTGAG
>DASTTJ010000112.1:0-4549 GCA_035760205.1 Steroidobacteraceae bacterium
ATACCTGCGCCGAAGGCCGCCAGCGCAGCGAGGGTCTGGCGCGCCGCGCCGCCGTCGATGGCCTGCTTCGCCATGGCAACGCCGTCGCGGGGATTGTCGACGCGGCCGACGATTTCCAGCGCCAGCGCCGTGCCTAACAACAACGCGTCGCGGTGCGGGCCCTGCCGTTCGCCGGTGAGCACCGCGCGCAGCTCGCGGGCGTTGGTGGCGGCATCGCCGCCGGCCAGATCGCGGGCGCCACACAGGTCGAGCCCGTAATCGGAGGGACTGCGCATCTCCGCCTTGACCTGGCCGGGTCGCACGTCGATCACGGTGAACGGTCCGAGCGGCGTCGGCTCGTCCCAGCCTTCCGCGCCATGAACCACGAAGGCGCGCTCGATCGGCAACCCTGACAACGCTTCGGCCATCAGCTGCGCGGTGGGAAGGTTGAACGCGCCCGTGAGCTGAAACAACGGCGCCGCAGGATTGGTCAGCGGCCCGAGGATGTTGAATACGGTTCGCACGCCCATGGCCTGGCGGATCGGTCCAACCGCTTTCATGGCCGGGTGGTAGTGAGGCGCGAACAGGAAGGTGAATCGCGTCGCCGCCAGGCAGGCGCCCGCCGCCGATTCATCGAGCGGCAGTTTGAGCCCGAGTTGTTCGAGCACATCGGCGCTGCCGGACTTGCTCGATACCGAGCGATTGCCGTGTTTGACGACCTCCACGCCGCAGGCCGCGGTCAGCAGTGCGGCGCCAGTAGATAGATTGAAGCTGCCCGAAGCGTCGCCGCCGGTCCCCACGATGTCGATGGCACGTGACCCCTGCGCAATTGCCGGCTGGCGCGCCAGTGCGCGCATGGCGCGGGCGAAACCGCGGACTTCATCGGCCGTCACGCCTTTCGAACGCAGGGCCGCCAGCAGCGCACCGGCCAGCGCCGGCGGCATGTCGGCGCTCCCTGCCTCCGAACCCACCATCGCGCGCAGCAATTCTCCGGCTTCCGCCTCGCTCAGGGATTTGCCGGACAGCAGGTGTTCCAGCGTGTCGCGCAAAATCATTGTTTCCCACCCGTCATCTTCAGGAAATTGCCGATGAGCTGTGGGCCGTCGGGCGTGAGAACGCTCTCGGGATGGAACTGCACGCCTTCGACTTTGAGTGTCCTGTGACGCACGCCCATGATTTCGCCTTCCGGAGTCCGCGCCGTGATCTCCAGTTCCGGTGGCAGCGTTTCCGCCATGGCAATCAATGAGTGATAGCGGCCCACTTCAGTGGTCGCTGGCAGAGCGGCGAAAAGACCCTTGCCGTCGTGCGTCACGGGAGACGTCTTGCCGTGCATGAGCCGCGGCGCACGCACCACCTTGCCACCAAATACTTCGACGATGGACTGGTGGCCCAGGCATACGCCAAACACCGGCACCTGTCCGGCGAACGCTCGGATCATGTCCATGCTGACACCGGCGTCGTATGGCGTGCCCGGGCCCGGCGAAATGCACAGATGCGTCGGCGCGGCGGCCCTTGCCTCTTCCACGGTGATTTCATCGTTGCGGCGCACATCCACCTCGGCGCCGAGGATCATGAATGCCTGCACCAGGTTGTAGGTAAACGAATCGTAGTTGTCGATCAGCAGCAGTTTTTTCACAAGCCCTCCGCCGCGAGCTTGAGTGCTCTGGCCATCGCGCCGCTCTTGGCGATGACTTCTTCGTATTCGGTCAGCGGCACGCTGTCGGCGACTACGCCCGCGCCCGCCTGGTAGCTGTATTCGTCGCCGCGGAACACCAGCGTGCGAATGGTGATGGCCTGGTCCATGTCGCCGCGCGCGCCGAAGTATCCGACGGTACCGCCATACAGGCCACGCCGCACCGGTTCGAGCTCGTCGATGATCTCCATCGCCCGCACTTTCGGCGCGCCCACCAGCGTGCCCGCCGGAAAAGTGGCGGCGAACAGATCGAAGGCGTCGCTGCCAGCGCGCAAGCGGCCCTTCACGCCACTGACGATGTGCATTACGTGGCTGTAACGCTCGATCACGCGATACGGATCCACGTGCACGCTGCCGGCCTGCGCCACACGCCCGAGATCGTTGCGCGCCAGATCCACGAGCATTACGTGTTCGGCATTCTCCTTCACGTCTGCAAGCAGGTCGCGCTCGTGCTGCGCATCGAGCGTGGCATCGTCCGCGCGCGGCCGAGTGCCCGCGATGGGCCGCAGCTGTGCTTCGCCGCTGGCGTTTACCTTCACCAGCGCTTCGGGCGACGAGCCGACCACGGTCACATCACCGAGCCTGCAGTAGTACATATAAGGAGAAGGGTTGATCAGCCGCAGCGCGCGATAGGCCTCGAAAGGGTCCAACGAGTGCCGGCCCGAGAAGCGCGACGACAACACGAGCTGGTACACGTCGCCGGAAGCGATGTATTCCTGCGTGCGTTTCACGCCCGCCATGTACTGCTCGCGCGACAGCGAACCCAAGGCCGGGGAATACTGGCCCGTGACGCCGGCGACATAGTTAGGCAGGCCGCCGCGCAGCGCCTTGATGACTTCGCTTCGCAGCGCCTGCCGCTCGCCTTCGCTGCCGGCATGCAGCAGCGCGATGCCGCGCGTCAGGTGATCGAACACCAGCATGGACTCGGGCGCGACGTAGTGCAGGTCCGGCACCCGGTTATCGGAGCTTGCCGTCGACGGCAACCGCTCGAAGTAGCGCACCACGTCGTAAGACGAATAACCGACCAATCCACCGGCGAGCGGCACCCCGGCCATCTCCGGCATTGGCTTGGGCGCGGCCGCCAGTGCCTTGCGCAACTCATTGAGCAATTCAGTCTTGTTTGCGGGGCGCGGCAGTTTCGCGGCGCCCACGGTCAGACCGCCGGCGTCGAGTTTGACTTCGAGACACTGGCCGAAACCGATGAAGGAATAACGCGCGAGACGCTCGCCGCCCTCCACGCTTTCCAGCAGGAAGCGGGGATTGAAGGCACCGAGTTTGGCAAACGCCGACACGGGGGTGTCGAGGTCGCCGGCGATGTCAAAGGGCGGTTTCACCGCGTTTATCTCCGTCTAATTTTCGCAGACAACAAAAAACCCATCTCAGGCAGTACCGGAGATGGGTTCTTTTTGGAATTCGTTCTGTAATCAGATACGCAATAGCTTCCCGAAGGCCCACTCCTTATTGGAGGCGCCACCACCAGATTTTACGGCTCAGGTTGGTATTCATCGGACGGCGAGTATCGCCAAGGGGCAACGGCGGCGTCAAGGCTCATGACGCCCCAGGCCCTTAGAGCTTTACCACCGTCCCGCGCATCGTCACCCCGCCCATGATTGCCCCGGCGCCGCATTCGTACTCCGTGGCACTCGAGAACTCGTTCTTCTTGTAATAGCTCTGGATGTTGATGACTGCGTTGCCGCCCTCGGCAATGGCGCGCTCCTTGAGCGACATCATGGCCGAGAGGAATGCCCATTCGCAGCCTTCCTTGTCGGATTTGTTGGCGAAATTGGTCTTCTTGTTCGACGTAAACGTGCCGAGACTCTTCTCCGTCTTTGGCGTGGCCTGCGGCCCAAAGAAGAACTTCACGTCAGTTCCAAGCTTCTCCTTGGCCACGGCGTTCTCCATAGCGTCCTTGATGGGTAACTTGAGGTGGGTATCCCGGGCCAGGGCGAGTCCGGAAATCAGCGTCGCGGCCACGGCCGCCAGAACCATCGCGGAAGATTTCATGGGTCTATCAACTCCTAACTGACACTGGCCGTACTGTACCGAAGTAGCTCTCGGGAAACTTCTCGACGATGAGCCCCATGGGCGCGCCGCCAGCGCTGATCAGATAGGTGCGCGAGAGCAGCGCATCGTCGATGCCAAACAACGCGGCGACCTCGCTGTCGTGCTCACGGCGAAAATCGATGATCTCCCGAAAGGTTTCGAGCCGCGCCGCTTTCCATAACTGGCCGATGGGCGTGTCGGTTTGCAGGATGGTTTCCTGCATTCCCTGCGGCATGCGCGAGGGCACCAGCCAGGAATGCGCAAACATGTACGGCCGCGTGGCACCTCGCAGCAGAATCCGGCGGCTGAGCACCGGCTCCGTGGCAGAAACACCTAACGCGGGCGGCGCGCCCTTCACGAGCGCGTGATCGAGCTTTTGCACACGGATCTTCTCGCTCGTATAGATCTCGAGCAGTTGCGTCACCGTGCCGTCGGTCGTCAGCAGGACTTTCTGCGGAACACTCAAGGACTCATCGTCGGCGATGACGCGTTCGGGCGTCGGATGCATGGGGTAGTCAGTCGCTCCAGCGGCGGTAGATCAGCGAGGTGTTGACGCCACCGAAGGCGAAGTTGTTCTTCATGACGTACTCGCAATCGAGATTGCGGCCGCCATTGGCTACGTAGTCGAGATCGCCGCAGCGCTCATCCACATTGCGCAGGTTCAGCGTGGGCATGAACCAGCCTCCGCGCATCATCTGGATGGTGAACCAGCTCTCGACCGCGCCGCAGGCGCCCAGGGTGTGGCCGAGATGACCTTTCGCGGAACTGACCGGGATCCGCCTGCCGAACAGGCGGCGCATGGCCTGACTTTCAGCGATGTCGCCCTGCTCGGTT
>DASTTJ010000113.1:0-10264 GCA_035760205.1 Steroidobacteraceae bacterium
TGTGGCATGCCGATCTGCGTGCCGATGGCCACCAGCGACGGCCCGGCGGGCGTGCCGGCGCGGTCCTCGCCATGACACATGGCGCAGTATTGTTTGTACGCCTCGCCACCACGCTTCACGGCAGCCGGATCGGGCGGTCCGAATCGCCCTGGCCCTCCGGCCACGTTGCGATCGCGCTGCAACTGCAGCTTGTAGAACGAGGGGAAGTCCTGGTTCAGTAGATAGAGGATGCCGGCATTGGGGTTGGCAGCGGTGTTGCCCCAGTTGGTGCCACCGACGGCGCCGGGGATGGCGGCCAACTCCGTCAACGCCGGCGGATTGAACAGCCCCGTGCGTGCTTTGCCGATGCGTTCGCGCCAGACCGCGCGCTCGGCATCGCTGATGAAGAACGGCGTGAGATCTTCCGGCGTCACCACCTGCTTCGCGCTCGGCGGCAGCGTCGAGTACGGCTGCGTGGGCCAGGCGGCTTCGCCGGGCACATCGCTCTTCGGCACCGCGCGCTCCTCGATGGGCCACACCGGCTCGCCGGTCATGCGATCGAACACGAACACGAAACCTTGCTTGGTGGCCTGCGCCACGGCATCTATCTTCTTGCCGTCCTTGCGTACCGTGATCAGCTGCGGTGCGGCGGTGGGGTCGTAGTCCCACAAGTCGTGATGCACCATCTGGAAGTGCCACAGCCGCTTGCCGGTTCGCGCATCCAGTGCCAACAGGCAATCGCTGAACAGATTGGCACCGTGTCGGTCCGCGCCGTAGTAGTCGTACGTCGGGGATGACACTGGGAAATACGCAATGCCGCGCTTGGCATCCAGCGTGATCTCGCCCCACACGTTCACGCCACCGGCGTATTTCCACGCGTCCTTGGGCCAGGTGTCATAACCGTACTCACCGGGCTGCGGGATGGTGTGGAACGTCCAGGCGAGCTCGCCCGTGACTACGTTGTACGCGCGAATGTGCCCGGGAGCTGAGAAGTACCCTTCGCCGGGGGCGCTGCCTAACAAAATCAAGTCTTCGAAGACGCGCCCCGGCGTCGACGACATCACGCGGCGGACGGTCAGCGGATCGCGCCCGAGACCTTCCTTGAGATCGACGAGGCCGAGCTTGCCGAACGACAGAACGGATTTTCCGGTGCGTGCATCGATGGCTTGCAGCGTGTCCTCGAGCGCGAACAACAAGCGGCGATCCTTGCCATCGGCGCTCTGCCAATAGTTGATGCCGCGATTGGTGATGCCGCGGAGGTTGGCGTGGATCCAGAGTTCCTTGCGCGTGATCACGTCGATGGCGACCAGCGAGCTGTTCTTCGCCAGCACGTACATCACGTTGTCGACGATGACAGGGTTGAACTGATACGCGCGCTCATCGCTCGTGGAATACGTCCACGCGACTTCGAGCTTCGACACATTCTTCTTCGTGATGTCTTTCATCACCACGTACTTGGACTGATCCGGGCTGCCGCCGTAATCCGGCCATTGATCGCCAAACGCCGGCGGGCACACCGCCAGCGCGAGCAAGGCGCAGGCCGAACGAAGTGAAGTCATGGTCAGGGAGTCTTTCGCGGAGAGACGTCGCTGACGTCGGGCGTGGGCGACTGGACGCCGCCGCGAGGAATCTCGAAGTGCCCGGCCCAGGCGATGCCATTCAGGAGAAAGCGGCGATAGTTGTCGTTGGCGAGGTTGTCGCGGAAGTCGAGACCGCCGAACACGAAGCCACGACCGCCGTCATCGCGTTGATAGGCCCACGAGGCGATCTGCGGCCCGATTCCGCCTTTGTCCAGTTTGGGCGTGGCTGACAACAGGTTCGTGCGCCGCTTGTCGTTCGGCAGCAGGAAACGGCAGAAGATCTCGTCGCGATATTTCCAGGGTTTCACGCCGCTCAGGATGGGGTGGCGTTTGTTCTCGAGCGTCACCGACCATTCGTCCTGCGGATTCTTTGACGCAGCATGAACCCACAGACCGCCCGTCCAATTCATGTAGTACTCGCGCGCGCGCCAGTTCTCCGCCCAGGTGGCATAGTGCAGGAGGACAACACCGATCTTGTTCTGTTTGATGCGTTCATCGAGCGCCTTGAGAAACGCAGTAGTCTCTTCGTCGTAGCCGCGGCCGTTGGTCTTGGGGTTGGGCGGAAACAGCGGATGGATCTCGTTCTCGGCACGATCCGAGCTGCTGTTGATCACGATGACGGCCGCATCCTGCACGGCCGAGAGATCCCGTGGCAGCCGGCCCACGATGAGCTGCGTGGTGACGCCAGGCAGGTTGGTCGCCTTCTCGAAAGACTGCGCCAGCGTCCGCAGGTCGCGTTCGTATTCGTGCCGGCCGGGCGCGCCGTGATCGCGTGGGCCAGCCAGAAACAGGATCTTGTTGTTGTCCGCTGCCGCCGGACACGCGAAAGCGCCTAACAACGCCATTGCCGGCGCCAAGCCCACGGCCATGCCTTTCAAGTACTTGAACACCGATGCCCCTTCAGATCCGATTTGCGCAGCGCATGATGGGCGCAGGCGCGTCCGGAAGCTATTGCAGTCAAGTTCGCGCGCGGATGCCCTTCGACCTCGGTCGAATGCGCACTTTCGATTGCATATGATAATCATTGATCGATGACCGAACGCGGAACGGTCATTGGCAGCGGGAGCGATTGGCGGGAGCTGAATGCGTCGGCTACCTCCGGTCGAAGTCATCACTCGGGCTGAAGGGGGTCCAGCAATGGACAGCAAGAGTCTCGCGCCACCGGACTGACAGCTCCGTCGGGGCGGTTTTTCATTTCCTGTCGTCAAGTGCCGATCGATGTGGCGCTCACTCGAGTAACACGGCGCAGAAGTCAACCGAGTAGGAGGACTTACCCGGGACCTGAAGGAAAACCGCGTGTACGAAGAAAAAGCTGAATCGCACGGGTCACTCGCCACAATTCATCATCATTCCGCGAAAGTCTTGCTGCTAGGATCGCGCGCGTGCCGTTCACCATCTCTCACGCAGCGGCAGTGCTTCCGCTGCGCAAACTGAGCAACGCCCGACTTCCTCTCGCCGCCTTGATGATCGGCAGCATGTCGCCGGACTTCGCGTACTTTCTGCCGGGCGACACCGATCGCGTCGACACGCACAGCGTCCCCGGCCTGTTCTGGTTTTGCTGGCCGATCAGCCTTGCGCTCTGGCTGCTGTTCGTTCGGGTGCTGGAACAACCGACGAGCGCGTTGCTGCCGGAGAATTGGCGCACGCGGTTTGCGCCTTCCGACCGGGAAATCTCGCGGTCTTCGCTGTCGATGGCATCGGCCGCCGTCTTGCTGGGCGCGGTGACGCATCTTGTGTGGGACGGGTTCACCCACCGCGGCACGGCGATCGTCGACATTATTCCGGCGCTGAAGGGCGTGGCGTTCTACTACAACGGCTGGCGAGTGCGTTGGTTCGTGGTGCTACAGCATCTGAGTTCGGGGGCGGGGCTACTGCTGCTTGCGATCTGGGCGTGGAGACTTCCCGCCGGCCGGTATCCGCGCCCACCGGGCCTTTCCGTTTCCAATGCGACGCGCGTACTCAGCGCGGTCATTCTCATCGCGGCATCATCGGGATTCGCGATTGCAAGCTTCGTGTATTACTCCGACACGTGGGTCATGCGCCGGCTGTTCCATTTTGCGATCGGCGGCATGACGGGTTGGGCGGCCGCGTGGCTGGCGATCGCCGTGGCACTCAACTGGCGGGCTCGACCCGCGGTGAATAATTGACGCCGCAGCCACCCAGCCCGCAATAACCATTGGGGTTCTTGGCGAGATACTGCTGGTGGTACTCCTCGGCGTAGTAGAACTCGGGCGCGTCCTTGATCTCGGTGGTGATGGTGGCGCGATGGGCCATGGTGAGCGCGTCCTGGTACGCGCGCTTGCTGGCTTGCGCAGCGTTTTGCTGCGCATCGGTTGTGGTGTAGATAGCCGAGCGATACTGCGTGCCCACATCCCCACCCTGGCGCATGCCCTGCGTGGGATCGTGCGATTCCCAGAAGGCCTTCAGCAGCGTCTCGTAGCTCACCTTGTTAGGGTCGTAGATCACGCGTATCACTTCGGTGTGGCCGGTGCGGCCCGAACACACTTCTTCATAGGTCGCGTTCGGCGTAAAGCCTCCCGCATAACCCACCGCGGTGGTCACCACGCCCGGGATCTGCCAGAACTTGCGCTCGGCACCCCAGAAACAACCGAGCCCGAATACGGCTTCTTCCAGGCCGTTTGCAGCCGGCTGCTTGATGTGAGTGCCGTTCACGAAGTGTTTGCCCGACAGCGGCAGCGGGGTATTGCGGCCCGGCAGCGCGTCGCTTTCGGCGGGAATACTGGTCTTTTTTGAGAGGAGTGCCATGCAGGGCTCCTGGTATCAAGGGGTAGGAGCCGAAGTGTGGGGGCTTGGGGCGCCGTTCTCAACTGCTAGACTGCGCCGCCGATGACAGAATCCGCCAGCACACCGCGCCTGCGCGCCACATTCGCGATCTACCTTGCCCTTGTCGCGGTGACTGCGGTCATCGGGCCACGTGACGTCCCTGCCGCCTGGCACCACCTGTCAGGGCTCGCGGGCTTCGTGTTCGTGGCGTTGGCCTGTCTCGGCCGCATCTGGTGCTCGCTGTTCATTGCCGGGCACAAGGACGAAGTGCTGGTCACCACCGGTCCTTACGCCCTCTGCCGTCATCCGCTGTATTCCTTTTCCGTGCTCGGTGCGCTGGGACTCGGGCTCACCAGCCGCTCCACGCTGTTGTGCGTCGTGGTCGTCGTGCTGATCGCCGCGCTGGTGATCTATGCCGCATCCTGTGAAGAGCAGTTCCTTGCCGATGCATTCCCCGACGAGTTCAAGGCGTATCTCGCCGCCACGCCGAACAAATGGTTGCCCCGGTTCGTGCGATTGCCGTTGCCCGAGGTGTTGGACGTGCGCCCGGCGGTGTACTGGAAAGCGTTCCTCGATGCGGGATCGTTCTTCATGCTTTGGATGCTGGTCGCTCTGGCCGCGGAGTTCCGCCTCGGTTAGGCTTTTGCGCCATGAAAACTCATGGCACAAAATCCTCGTTCTTGCTGCTTTGCGTCATTCTCGGCGCCGGGGCACTAACTACCTCCTGCATGACATCATCGCAGCCCGTGAAAGAAGCCTCAGCGCAACCTCTGCTCAACACGCAATGGCGGCTCACACAGCTCGGCAACGAAGTCATCGACAATCCGCCGGGTGAGCGCGCCATTCATGTGCTGCTGCAGCCATCGAGCACTCACCTCGTCGGCTTCGCCGGCTGCAATCGCATGTTCGGGAGTTACGCTCTCGAGGGCGCCACGCTCAAATTCAATGGAGTCGGGAGCACCCGGATGTTCTGCCAGGCGCGCATGGACCTCGAGCAGAAGTTTCTCGGCACCTTCGATCGCGTCGCCGGCTGGAAGATCGTGGGCAACACGCTGCAGTTGCAGGATGCCGGCGCCGCACCCGTCGCGACATTCGAGGCCCCGTGAGGACGATCAGCGCATTGCTGTTGTCGATGGCGCTGGTTGCCTGCGCCAAGCCAGTGCCTGAGGTGGCAGCACTGCCAGCATCATCGGACGCGCCGCCTGCGTCGCACGCCGCCCAGATGCGCGGCATGTACAGCTACATGGCGGATGCCGGCTGGTACACAGATTGCCTCTCGGGGCTGCGCATGCCCGTGGCGCAGGTAGGCGATAACGCGGCGCTCGAAAGGGCCTATTCGAACGTGAAGCAGATGGACGGCGCGCCGCTGCTCGCGGTCGTCGAAGGCCGCGTGGAAGAACGCGTCCCCATGGAGGGGGCCAGGCGCCCTGCCCTGATCGTCGAGAAATTCGTCTCGATCGATGCGCAAGGATGTTCAGGGCCGCAGTCCACCGCCGTGCTCGAGAACACCTATTGGAAACTGATGACACTGGGCGGGCAAAACGTCGCGACGATCGACGGTGCGCGCGAGATTCATTTCGTGCTGCACACGGAGGGTAATCGTGTCGCCGGATTCGCGGGCTGCACCCAGTTGATGGGCAGCTACCAAGTGACGGGCGTGATGATCAAGTTCAATCACATGGGCGGCACGTTGATGGCTTGCACCCATGGGATGGAGCACGAACAGGATTTTCTTCGGCTGTTCCCGCGCGTCACGCAATGGAAGATCGAGGGCGAGACCCTGCAACTGCTCGACGATACCGGCGTGGTACTCGCCACCTCCGAGTCGCGCTACATGAAATAGGCCTTACGGGGTCTGACCCCCCAACTACTTGGCGGGCGCCGCGCATTGATACTGCCGCGTCACGCGCCACCGGCCGCAGGATTCGCGCGTGCCGTCGAGGCAATCGCGCGATTCTCCCTTGCGGCGCGCGATGGGAAAGCCCCAGTCCTTGCAGCGTTCGCGCGCCATTTCGAGGCCGGCGCGTTCGTCCAACTGCGGGTTTTCGAACTTGCCGTATTCATATGACAAGTCCACCGTGCGCTCGTCCTGGTCGCTGCCGGCTTCATTCCAGAGTTTGTAAGTGGTGCAGCTGGCGAGCAGCGTAAAGCAGCCGACGAGCATTAAACGTTTCATGGACAGACTGTAGCGTTTTTCGACAATATGCGCGCCATGTCAACGCATCGCTTCCGGCCTGTCCAGGCCTGATGGAACTTCCCGAACAGGTTCCGGGCGCCGAACGCTCACAGTTCGCCCTGCTGGGCACGCGCCGCTTCCTGCCGTTCTTTCTCACGCAGTTCCTGAGCGCATTCAACGACAACCTGTTTCGCAATGCCGTGGTGGTCTCCATCACTTTCGGCGCGGCCGCGGCCAGCGGCGCCGGTGTCATGGCAAATGTGGCGCAGGGGTTGTTCATCCTCCCGTTCTTCCTGTTTTCGGCACTGTCCGGCCAGCTCGCCGACAAATACGAAAAGAGCCGGCTGATACGCCAGACCCGCCTCGCCGAGGTGGCGCTGATGTGCTGTGGCGCCGTGGCGCTCTACGTCGGTCAGATATCGATCCTGCTCGGCGTGATTTTCCTGTTAGGTGTGCTGGCCACGATGTTCGGGCCGCTCAAGTATTCGCTCATGCCCCAGCACCTGCGCCAGAGCGAACTGGTGGGCGGCAACGCGCTCGTGGATGCGGGTACTTTCATCGCCATCCTGGTCGGCACCATCGCCGGCGGGCTGCTCGCGCCGACTTCGGCCACGGAAGAGGTCACCGGCAGCAATGCGCACTTCGGCGCCGCGGTGACGATGGTGGGCGTGGCCATGGTCATGTACCTGTGTTCGCGCGCCATTCCGCGCGCGCACGCCACGGATCCCACACTCAAGATCAATTTCAATCCCATCACCTCCACCATCGAAGTGATCCGCTTCGCCGCGAAGACGCGCGCGATCTTCCTGTCCTTGTTAGGAATTTCGTGGTTCTGGCTGGTGGGCGCACTGTTGTTGGCGCAATTGCCGGCCTACGCGCGCGACGTGTTAGGCGGCGACAAGACGGTGTACACGCTTCTGCTCGCGGCGTTTTCGATCGGCACCGCGCTGGGCTCGCTCGCATGCGAACGGCTGTCCGGTCACAAGGTGGAGATCGGCCTCGTGCCGCTCGGCTCCATAGGCATGACGGTATGCCTGCTCGACCTCTACTTCGAGCA
Source organism: Steroidobacteraceae bacterium (assembly GCA_035760205.1). Classification (GTDB taxonomy): domain Bacteria; phylum Pseudomonadota; class Gammaproteobacteria; order Steroidobacterales; family Steroidobacteraceae; genus CADEED01. Next base: position 7,577 of record DASTTJ010000113.1, read on the forward strand.
TCCGGGCGTGCACGAAGCGGGCGCGGCGGTGGTCTCGTGGACCGGGTTCCTTGCGGCGGGCGGCTGGGACATCGTCCTCGACTGCGCGCTGATCGGGCTCTTTGGCGGACTGTTCATCGTGCCTCTGTACGCGCTGATCCTGCAGCGCAGCGCCGAGAGCCATCGCGCGCGCGTCATCGCGTGCAACAACATCTTGAATGCCGGCTTCATGGTGATCGCCGCGTTGTTAGCCATCGTGTGGCTCGAGGTGCTGGATTTCACCATTCCGAAGCTCTTCATCCTGGCGGCGGTGCTCAACGCCATCGTGGCGGCCTACATCTACACGCTGGTGCCCGAATTCCTGATGCGGTTCCTGTCCTGGGTGCTGGTGAACATCCTCTACCGCATCAAGGTGCGCGGCCTGGAGAACATACCGGAGACCGGCCCCGCGCTCATCGTCTGCAATCACGTGAGCTTCATGGACCCGCTGGTGATCGGCGGCAGCGTGCGCCGGCCGGTGCGGTTCGTGATGGACCACAACATCTTCAGGATCCCGGTCATGAGTTTCATTTTCCGCACTGCTCGCGCCATCCCGATCGCACCCGCGCACGAGAATCCCGAGGCGTTGCAGAAGGCCTTCGACCAGATCGATGCGGAGCTGGTCGATGGCGAGATCGTCTGCATATTTCCCGAGGGGAAACTCACCAAACATGGCGAGCTCAACGAATTCAAGAAAGGCGTCGAGAGGATTCTCGAGCGCCGGCCCGTGCCCGTCGTGCCCATGGCGCTGCGCGGGCTGTATGGCAGCTTCTTCAGCCGCAAGGGCGGCAAAGCCCCGATGACGCGGCCACCGCGTCGATTCTGGTCGCGCATCGAAGTCGTCGTTACCGCGCCCGTGCCGGGCAATGACACCAGCGCCACCGGCCTGCAACAGATCGTTGCTGGCCTCCGGGGCGAGTGGCAGTAGCCCGGAAACGGTGCCAGACCTCGATCACACTCAGATTCTGAAGGCCGACGTCTTCGGCCGCGTGCGCCGCGCCGGCGATACCGTCGTGCGCGAGGTGGACCACGCCCGCCCCTGGGCGCGTGCGCTGGCACTGCACCTGATGCGCCGCGAGCATCGCGCGCTCTCGCGCCTCGCGCTGGGCACCGGCATCGAAGGCATCCCGCGCGTCCTCCATCTCGACGCAGCACAACTCACGCGCACCTGGATCGAAGGCTCGGCCATGCAGATCGCGAAGCCACGCGACCCGGCCTATTTCCGCGCAGCGCTTCGCCTGCTGCGCCGCCTGCACGCCGCCGACGTGATCCACAACGACCTCGCCAAGGAAACCAACTGGCTGGTGACTGCCGACGGTCGCCCGGCTCTCGTGGATTTCCAGCTCGCGATGACGCTGACCCGGCGCGGCGCCCTCGCCCGCGCGCTGGGCCACGACGACCTGCGCCACCTGCTAAAGCACAAGCGCACCTATCTTCCGGAACGCCTTACCGCGCGCGAGAAACGCATCCTTGCTAAACACTCGCTGGCCTCCCGCCTCTGGATGGCCAGCGGCAAGAAGATCTATCTATTCGTCACGCGCAGGATCCTGCGATGGCGCGACCGGGAAGGTGCGGGGGATCGCGCGCCTTAAAGCGCGGGAAGTGGCGACACGGCAGCCGCTATGCGCCGCGCACGACCAGAGCCCGATCCGGGCGGCATTCCATCCAGTCGATCTGTGTCCACCGGCGACGCGCCGTGGACCGCAGGAAGATTGCCAGCACGGCGAGGCCGGCTTCTATCGCAAACACGGTGGCGTGGGCAGCCTGCCCCTGCAGGATGAGGACCGCGACGGTCATGAGCGTCAACATGACGGCGGCCCCCATCAGCCCCTCGATCCAGCGCAATCCACGCGTAACCATCAGCCCCAGGTACAGGCTGAGAACCGCGCCCAGAATGAGCAGTGGCACTCCCGCCACCATGAACGAAACGGGAAGGCCGGCATAACTACCCACACCCACCAGGACGAGAAGCAAGGATCCCACCACGTAGGCGTTGTGACGCCAGAACGACCGCTCGACCTGCGAAAAGAGCGCTTCCCTCGACCAGTTGCCGCGCAACCAGAGCGCGCGGCTTCGCCCCGCGGCCTCACCGGCAATGGCTCCCGCGACGATGCTGAAGATCGTCAGGAAGAAGAGCCACATCGAGGAAAGGTCTTGCACGAAACGCGTGGCGATGAGGATGGGCAACACCTGTGCGGCGATCATCTGCCAGGGATTCGATGTGCCTAACATCACGTCGAATTCGCGGCCGGCGAGGCTTCGGCCGGACCCTGGCAGTGCCCAAGCGGATCGCCGGGAATTACGCCGGGCCGACGCCGACCTGTAACGCGGCCACAACAGGAATCCAGCCCCAAACACGATCCAGACGACGGCGATCTGCACCAGATTCCAGGAAATCGTCATGGTCAGGTCGCGAAGATCACGCGCCGGCGCGAACAAGAGGACAACGATCACCAACAACGCCTTGAAGGTGCCGATGAGGTTGCGCTCGTGGGTCATGAACCACATGGCGACGTACAGCCAGCCTGCCCAGAGCAACGCCGCCGTAAACGAGATGGCGGCAATCTGCAACACGAAGGTGAGCGCCGCGGGATTCTTCAGGATTTCCGGAAGGCTGCTCATGTCCGATACGACTGTCGCCGGGATCACCAGGGCGGCGGGAATGGCCAC
>DASTTJ010000114.1:0-3669 GCA_035760205.1 Steroidobacteraceae bacterium
CCTTCAAGGCCTTGAACCAGGGTCTCTACGTCTATCACTGCGCCACCGCGCCGGTGGGCATGCACGTGGCGAACGGCATGTATGGCCTGATTCTCGTCGAGCCGCCCGAAGGCCTGTCACCCGTGGACCAGGAGTTCTACGTGATGCAGGGCGACTTCTACACCGTGGGCAAATACCGCGAGAAAGGCCATCAGCCATTCGACATGCAGAAGGCCATCGACGAGAACGCCACCTATGTGTTGTTCAACGGCGCCGAATCCGCGCTCACCGGTCCGCGGGCCCTGAAGGCGAAGACCGGCCAGAACATCCGCATGTTCATCGGCAACGGCGGGCCGAATCTCGTCTCCAGCTTCCACGTGATCGGCGAGATCTTCGACAAGGTGCAGTACGAGGGTGGCACGCATTTCCAGGAGAACGTGCAGACCACGCTGATCCCCGCGGGTGGCGCGGCCACCGTGGAATTCCACACGGAAGTTCCCGGCAACTACGTGCTGGTCGATCACTCCATTTTCCGCGCCTTCAACAAGGGTGCGGTGGCGATATTGGAAGTCAGCGGCGAGCCGCGGCCGGATATCTATTCCGGCAAGCAGCTCGATGAGGTGTACTTGAGCGACAGGCTCGCCGACCCGGCGGCCGTGGCGACCGCGGTGCAGGCCAGCGCCAGTGGAACTCTGACGAAGGAACAGCAGGTCAAGGCCGGCGAAGTCCTGTTCAAGGGAACCTGTTCGGCCTGTCACCAGGATACGGGCGCAGGAATTGCCAACGTCTTCCCGCCACTTGCCAAGTCCGACTACCTGCTGGCCGACCGCAAACGCGCCATCGAAATCGTGCTCAACGGCCTGACGGGTCCGGTCACCGTGAACGGGGCTACCTACAACTCCGTCATGCCGCCGATGAGCCAGCTCAACGACGATGAGGTTGCGAACATCCTGACGTTCACGCTCAACAGCTGGGGCAACAATGGCGGCGCGGTGATGGCCAAGGACGTGGCGCAGGTGCGTGCAAGCACCAAGCGCGCCGAAGGCGCGGCACACTGAGCGCGGGAGTCATGAAACGCGCACGCTCCTGGCTGGTTTCGATCTCTCTCGCGGCAGCTACGCAGGTTCTGGCCGTTCAGCCCGCGGCCGTGCCGCAGTCGGCCATTGCCGGTGGGCGATTCGAATCGGTTTTTCCTCCTGCGCCTGGCGTCAAGACGGTGGAGGTGCCGCCGTATCGCATGGACACGGCGCTCGTCAGCAACGCCGACTACGCGACATTCGTGCGCAGACATCCCGAATGGCGTCGCGATCGCGTCGCGGGACTGTTTGCGGACGAAGGTTATCTGCGGCATTGGTCGAGCGCGACGGAACCCGGGGAGAAGATTGCGCGGCAACCGGTCACCCAGGTGAGCTGGTTTGCCGCAAGCGCCTATTGCGAGGCGCGCGATGCGCGTCTTCCGCGATGGGACGAATGGGAACTCGCCGCAGCGGCGAGCACCACGAAACCTGACGCGCGCGACGATCCGGCCTGGCGTCAGCAGATCCTCGACTGGTACTCCACCTCGGCCCGCGGCGCGCTGCCGGCCGCCGGCGCGTCACCGGCTAACTACTTCGGCGTCCGCGACCTGCACGGCGTGGCCTGGGAGTGGGTCGAGGATGCCGGCTCGATGCTGGTGAGCGACGACAGCCGGGAGCAGGGCGATCCGAATCGCAACCGGTTCTGCGGCAGTGGCGCGCTCAGCCTCGATCAGAAGGACAACTACGCCATGATGATGCGCATCGCGATGCTGTCGAGCATGAAGGCGTCCTACAGCTCGAGTTCCATGGGCTTTCGCTGTGCGAGCGATTCGGCGGCACAGCGATGAATGTGCGCACGGGACTCTGGCTGATCCTCGCGGCACTGTCCCTGCCCACTCTCCCGGCGTTCTCAGCCGAACGGACCGCGTCTCTCTACCAGATGCACGAGAAGCTGCGGGATCAGGATGGCAAGGCCATCGATCTCGACCTGTATCGTGGACGGAAAGTGCTGGTCACGATGTTCTATGGCAGTTGTCCCGCCACCTGCCCGTTGATCATCGACACGTTGCGCGCCGTCGAGCGCGGTCTGGATACGCGAGAGCGCCAGGAATTACGCATTCTGCTCGTGTCGCTGGATTCCGAAAACGACACACCCGACGCGCTGCGCCAGCTGGCAGACTCCCGCCGCATCGATACCACGCGGTGGACGCTGGCGCACGCGGACGCGGGCGCCGTGCGGCGAATCGCCGCCGCGCTGAACATCCAGTACAAGAAACTGCCCGACGGCCAGTTCAGCCACGCCACGATCATCTCGGCGCTCGATGCCGACGGAAAAATCGTGGTGCAGAGCGCCGAACTGGGTCGCGCCGACCCCGAGGTGCTGCGCGCGATCAACGCGCGCTGACGCGCGCGCATCGCTCAGGGTGCGGGCAAAGGCGCACGGGCGATGGTCAGGTCGTTGGCCACTTCCGCGCGCAGCTCGTGCCAATCGACGATGCCGACGCGATTCGTCCAGAGCGGGTTCTGGTAACTTCCGCGGGAGCGCTCGGTGTACCTGAACCAGTGGGTCTTCGCGGATTCCAGATGCGCCACGGCCCTTGCCTGATGTTCCGGAGCCCGCGTTGCCCTGAACAATGCGAGCTCGGTCGCGCCACGGATTTTCGCGGCGTAGTACTGTCCCAGGTTCATCATCAGCGTCACATCCATGAGAGTGGCGCGGTATTCCGCGGTCGAGCTGCGCTCACTCTGGTTGATTTCCGCGATTGTCCTGATCACGCGGCTGGCACGTCGGTCGAGTTCATCCGCCACCTGTAGTGGCGTGGTGCCCGCCGGAATTTTCCCCGCGATTACACCCGCGACATAGGCAGGGATGGGAATGTTGTCGGTGCCGGGATGCACGCGCTGGTCGATGAAAGTTTCCACGCTGTGGAAGCCGCTGGTGGTCCTGGCGGGGCCGGGTCGGCTGCGACATGCCTCGATGTACCACTGGAAGTCGAAATCAGCCCAGTGAAAGCCCGTGACCAGTGGATAGACCATCGAGGCGTCCTGCCATGCCGACAGGAACTTTCTCGAGTCGATACCGGGGAAGCGCCGGCCGATGAGTTCCGCGATGCGCTCGTTGTCGAGCGTGGGGTCGTAGCCCAACCGTCCACACAGCAGGAAATGCAGCCAGTGTTTGTCGATTTCGAGCTGGCGTTGCGGCTTCGAATCGCGTGCCAGGAACTCGCGTCCCCATACCCACATGTCGGAGCCGAAGTAATAACCCTGGGATTTTTCGTAAGGAATATTCTTCACGAATTCACGCACGAAATCCGGCGCGGCCCAGCGATGCAACAACGCGTCATCGTTGCGCAGCGTCCAAAGGGTCTTCAGGTCGCCTAACGACTCGAGATAGCCGCGGTGAAACGTCTGCGTCGTGGATGACAACACGTGCGCCTGCGCGTACTTGAAGCTGAACACGAAATCCACGTTGGGATGCGCGATGACGGGCTTGAACGTCTTGGCGATGTCCTGTGCGCGCGTCTCGTGCTGGCGATGTATGAGCCGGAACTGGCGCTTCGGTTCAGCACGTGCGGCATCCAGCACGCCCTGGCCGTAGGTGGCGAAGACCCAGTTTTCTTTCGCTTCGAAGCTGGCGTCTCCTCTGATGGCGCCCATGTTCTCGCCAGTGGTG
>DASTTJ010000115.1:0-7745 GCA_035760205.1 Steroidobacteraceae bacterium
CGCGACGAGGAGAAGTTCGACAGCCTCGATACGCTGGTGCAGCACATGCGCCAGGACGCGATCGCTGCCCGAAAACTTCTCGCGCATGTTTAGTTAGAGGAATTAAAGTGGCGGACTACAAACACACCATCAATCTCCCCGAGACCGGCTTTCCGATGAAGGCCGATCTCGCGCAACGCGAGCCGAAAATGCTCGCCACGTGGGAGCAGAACGACCTGTACGGGAAGCTGCGTGCCATCACCCGCGGCCGCCCGCGCTTCGTGTTGCACGACGGCCCGCCGTACGCCAACGGCGCGCTGCACCTTGGGCATGCCGTGAACAAGGTGCTCAAGGACATCGTGGTGAAGTCGCACACGCTCGACGGTTACGACTCACCGTACGTGCCGGGTTGGGATTGCCATGGACTACCCATCGAACACGCCGTGGAGAAGAAACACGGCCGTGTCGGCGCCAAGATCAATGCGAAGGACTTCCGCGCCGCCTGCCGAAAGTTCGCGCACGAACAGGTCGACATTCAGCGCAGCGAGTTCAAACGCTTCGGTGTGCTGGGCGACTGGAACCGACCGTACCTCACGATGGACCCTCGCTTCGAGGCTCAGCAGATCCGCGCCCTGGGCGCCATCATCCGCAACGGACACTTATATAAGGGTGCCAAGCCGGTCCACTGGTGCCTCGACTGCCGTTCGGCGCTGGCCGAAGCGGAAGTGGAATACGAGGACAAGACATCGTCGGCCGTCGATGTGGAATTCCGCGTGGTGGACAACGGCGAGCTGGCGCGCCGCGTCGGGGTCGATCCCGATGTGCTCGGCGCGTTTCCGGTGTCCATCCCGATCTGGACCACCACACCCTGGACGCTGCCGGCCAACGAAGCGGTGAGCCTCGGACCCAAGATCGAATACGTACTGCTCTGGGTGTCACGCAACGGCGCGTCGGAATTGCTGGTGCTGGCGAACGAGCTGCTCGAGGCATGCCTCGCCCGTTACGGCCTCGGCAAGGGCCAGGTGCTGGTGCAGTTCGAGGGCTCCGTACTCGAACACTTGCAACTGTCGCATCCTTTCCTGCCCAAACACGTGCCGGTGATTGTCGGGGATCACGTGACGCTCGAAGCCGGTACCGGCGCAGTGCACACCGCGCCCGCGCATGGCCAGGACGACTTCATCATCGGCCAGAAATACAGCCTGCCTGTCGACAACCCCGTGATGGGCGACGGCCGCTTTCGGGAAGGCACGGCATTCGTCGCCGGCCTGAAGGTGGACGAGGGCGGTGAGCTGCTGATCAAAGAGCTGGAGAGCCGCGGCCGCCTGCTGAAGCACGAGCAGATCAAGCACAGCTATCCACATTGCTGGCGCCACAAGACGCCGGTCATCTTCCGCGCCACGCCGCAATGGTTCATCAGCATGGACCAGAAGGGTCTGCGCGCGAATGCGCTTCGCGACATCCTGAAAGTGCAGTGGACGCCCGGCTGGGGCGAACAGCGCATCTTCGGCATGATCGAGAAGCGTCCCGACTGGTGCCTGTCGCGACAGCGAACCTGGGGCGTGCCCATCGCGCTGTTCGTGCACAAGCAGAGCCAGGAGCTGCATCCGCGTACGCAGGAACTGCTCGAGGAAGTGGCAAAACGAGTCGAGAAAGACAGCATCGAAGCCTGGTTCGAGCTGGACGCACGCGAGTTGCTGGGCGACGACGCGGAGACGTACGAAAAGGTCACTGACGTCATGGACGTGTGGGCAGATTCCGGTCTGACTCACGAGTGCGTGCATCACACGCATCCCGATGATGTGAAACCCCCGGTCGATCTGTACCTCGAAGGTTCGGATCAGCATCGCGGATGGTTCCATTCATCGCTGCTGATGTCGGAAGCGCTGTATGCGCGCGCGCCTTACAAGGGCGTGCTGACACACGGTTTCACGGTGGACGACAAGGGCCGCAAGATGTCCAAGTCGCTGGGGAACGTGATCCTCCCGCAGAAGGTCATGTCGACGCTCGGCGCCGATGTCATGCGCCTGTGGATCGCGGCCACGGACTACGCCAACGAAATGAGCGTGTCGGATGAAATCCTCAAGCGCATCTCGGACTCGTACCGCCGCATGCGCAACACCGTGCGCTTCCTGCTGGGCAATCTCGCCGGATTCGATCCCGCGGCGGACGCTGTGCCGGTCGAGCAGATGGTCGCCATCGATCGATGGGCGCTGGCGCGTACCGCGGCGTTGCACGAGGAAATCGTCGAGGCGTACCGCAAATACGAGTACCACCTCATCTATCAGAAGATTCACAACTTCTGCGTGGTGGATCTCGGTGGCTTCTACCTCGACCTGCTCAAGGATCGGCTCTACACCACGCCAAAAAGCAGTGTGGCGCGCCGCTCCGCGCAGACGGCGTTGTTCCACATCGCCGAAAGCATGGTGCGGTGGCTGGCTCCGATCCTGAGCTTCACTGCGGACGAGATCTGGAGCTTCCTGCCCGGCAAGCGAAGCGAATCCGTCTTCCACGAAACCTGGCATGACCTGCCGAAGGTGACCGAGGATGCGCTGGACTGGAACATGTTCATCGCGCTCAAGGCCGCGGTCGCGCTCGAACTCGAGAAGCTGCGGGTCGCCGGAACCGTCGGCGGTTCGCTCGATGCCGAGGTCGAGGTCTTCAGCAAGGACGAGCACCTCGAGAAACTCAAGTCGCTCGGCGAGGAATTGCGTTTCCTGCTCATCGTCTCGCAGGCCCAGGTGAAGCGCGTCAGCAATGCCGCGGGGCCGCCGGTGGGCGCGATCAAGGTTGCCGAAATCGCCAAGGAGGGCGGTGTGTGGATTCGCGTGCAAGCCTCGAGCGCGCCCAAGTGCGAGCGCTGCTGGCACCACCGCCCCGAAGTGGGGTCCAATGCCGAACATTCGACCCTCTGTGGTCGTTGCGTAGACAACGTGACCGGACCGGGCGAGTCCCGGACATTCGTATGAACGAAGCCGTGAAAAGTGGAGTGAACATTCCGATTGGTGCGAGCGGCGTTCGCTGGCTGTGGCTCTCCGTGCTGGTGATCATCGTCGACCAGATCACCAAGCAGTGGATCGAACGCACCATGGTGCTGGGCGACAGCTTTACCGTGTTGCCGGTGCTCGACATCGTGCGCGCACACAATTCGGGCGCGGCGTTCAGCTTCCTCGACGATGCCGGAGGCTGGCAGCGCTGGGCGTTCACAATACTGGCGATTGGCGTATCCATCGCTCTGGTCGTATGGCTGCGCAAGCTGGCGCTCAATACGCAGGCGCTGCTGGCATTTGCGCTGGCGCTGATCCTGGGCGGCGCCATCGGCAACGTCATCGATCGCATCGAACATGGCTATGTCGTCGACTTCGTGCATGCGCATTGGGGCTCCGCGTATTTCCCCGCATTCAACGTTGCCGACGCTGCCATCAGTATCGGCGCGGTGCTGGTGATTCTCGATGCAATCCTGGAAGGACGGCGCAAGCAAAGCGAATGAAGATCCTGCTCGCCAATCCCCGTGGTTTCTGCGCTGGCGTCGATCGTGCCATCGACATCGTGGAACGCGCCATCGACATGTTTGGCGCGCCTATCTACGTGCGCCACGAGGTGGTGCACAACGTGCACGTGGTCGAGCGTCTGCGCGGGCTCGGCGCGGTGTTCGTCGACGAACTCGACCAGGTGCCCGATGGCGCCACGGTGATCTTCTCCGCGCATGGCGTGCCCGCCGCCGTCGAGATCGAAGCCGCGCGCCGCGGTCTCACCGTGTTCGATGCCACTTGTCCGCTGGTGACCAAGGTGCACATGGAAGTCGCCCGCTACGCGCGTGAAGGGCGCGACGTGGTGCTGATCGGCCACGCCGGTCACCCGGAAGTCGAAGGCACCATGGGGCGCTTCGACGCGGGCGGCGGCGGCCGCATGCATCTCATCGAGAACGTCGCGCACGCCGCGAAGCTCGAAGTGCGCGATCCCAAAAAACTGGCATTCGTCACGCAGACCACGCTTTCCGTAGACGACACAGCGGCCATCGTCGGCGCGCTGCGCGAGCGCTTTCCCACGCTCGCCAGTCCGCGCCGCGAAGATATCTGTTACGCCACGCAGAATCGCCAGGACGCCGTGAAAGAGCTCATCGCCAACTGTGACGTGCTCATCGTCGTGGGTTCGATCACCAGCTCGAATTCAAACCGGCTCCGCGAACTTGCCGAGCGCGCCGGACGGCCCGGTTATCTCATCGATGACGCTTCGTTTCTGAAGCGCGAGTGGTTCGAGGGCAAGAGTGCGGTGGGCGTGACCGCGGGCGCATCGGCGCCCGAGGAACTCGTTCAGCAGGTTGTCACGCGGCTGCGGGAGTGGGGCGGCACGACGTCCACCGAGCTCGTGGGCCGGGAAGAACACGTGGTTTTCTCCTTGCCGAGAGCCTTGCGCGGGTCGCAGGCGCGGAGTTAGCGCCAGCCCTTCATCGCCAGCCCTTCATCGCCAGCAAAGGGCGCTCCTGTCTTCTCCCTTCGCATCAACCGCAAAAAGCCGCCCGTTCTGATCGATGCGCAGTTCCACGCAGCGTGTGTCCGGCGTTTCCCCTACTTGCGTGATCGCGCGCGCGATGGCCGAGTAGGTGAGATCGTCGTCGCTCTTCTGCAGCGTGAGCTGGTAGTACCCTCGCGCGGAGACTGCGTGGCCGCCCATTGCTGGCGGCGAGTTCGAGCGCAACTGCGATTCGTTCGCGTATCGCGCGTGTTGCCGAAGTAATCGTCCTGGGCGGTCTGCATCGCGCGCAGCGCGTCCATGGCATCCTGGCGGCGCACGCGCAGCTGGTGAGTGTTCCACATGGGTACGGCGATGGCAGCGATTACGACGAGTAACACGATGGCGGTGAGCACTTCGGCCGGCGTAAAGCGATGTTTCATGGCGCCGCGAGCCGCTGCCAGGACAGACGCACCAGATCGCCGGACTGATGACACCGGACGCCGGGGATCTCCGGTTCGCACGGGGACGCCGCGGGCGTATCCGACGAGACGATGACATGCATGACGATGGCGCGTTGCCGATCGATGGCCCGGCGGGCGGAGTAACCGGTGCTGGTGATTTCGAAGTGGGCACCCGCCAGGTTTGCGCCCGCGGCCTGGGGCAACGCAGTGTCCAGCCCAAGGAATCGTGTCTGGTATTCAAAGCGATCCGTGGCGCCGGGCATGGCGGCGCTGGCGGATGTGGGCACGGCATCGGGCTCGGGTGTGATCACGATTTGACTGATGGCAAACTCGATGCCGGCGCTGGCGGCGGACGAGGCATTCTCGCGAAACTGCTCGTTGTGTGCCAGTTGCACTTCGATGTGGGCGGAGGCCGCGCCCGCGAGACCTAACAGTGTGGTCAGCGCAAGGAGGATGAGCCCGACGACGAGTGTGGTGCCGCGTTGGGTTTGCCGGCTCACTGCCATTGCCGATTGCGCAGCGCGACCGTGCGCTCAATGAGCATGCGCCGGTGTTTGGCGTCGGCCGGCGAAGGCGTGTAGCGCACATTGGCGTAGTCGAGCGTGCTGCCGTTGTCGAAGCCGGGTTCGGTGACGTCGGCGCGGATCCGCAGCCACAGCCTGACAGCGACTATGGTTCCTTCGCGGCTTTGCGGCGAGCCTGGCGCGACATAGCGCACGCTCGACTCACCATCGGGCGCGAAGTCTTCAACGCCGATCTGCACCTGCAGATCTTCGACCCCCGTCAAGATCTCCTCGTCGCGGAACTGCGCAGAGCCCCCGGATTCGGTCAGCGCTTTCACACGCAGCGCGGGCCAGCCCGGCCGTTCCACTGAGTTGTTCGCGATGTAATAACTGCGCACTTCGAGATCGCGGATCGCATGGTCGGCATCCACGGGTCCCGGCGCCTGGCCATCGGCGAACAACAGCAATGGACCGGCGCTGGCGAGACTTCGGGAATACACCTGCAGCCGCCCGGCGCGAGGCGCTGCCAGATCCGAAGACGCAAGGCGCAGCGTCAGGGTGTCGGAGCCCGCGCGGGCCCCGCCGGCAGTTGCCGTGGGTGAGCAATCGCGTGCGTCGGCGCCGAGTTGATAGACGTTGTCGGAGCCCTGGGCGGGAACGGCCAGCATCACGGGGAAATCCGTACCGCACGCGTGAACACCCGTGGGGAGACGGCCAACGATCCGCATGGCGGGCGAGCGTGTGAATCCGTAGAAGCCGGCGTGTTCGATGTCAGGGACGAGGACCGACAACGCATGACGCGCCGCATCCTGCAGGCGCGCAAGACTTTCGTTGGCCGCGAACCCTGCGCGGCAACGCTGGAGCACCACGAGAAATGCGGCCACCAGGAACAATCCGAGCGCGAGCGAAATCATGAGCTCGGGCAGATTGAATCCTTGCGCACGTCGGGTGTGTCTCACGCCTCAGCCCGCCACCGGCGAATGCCACAGCACCTGCAGGGCGACACTGTCGGTGTCGGCGTCATTGCGGGGATCTGACCAGCGCAACGTGATGAGGTATCGGGCAGGTGTGGCGGGGCCGGTGGCGGGCGCGAATTCCACGTGCGCGTGGGTGTCGTGGCGCGGGAAGAGGGAGTGCACAGCGGAAGCGAAATGGGCGCGATCGGCGGCTGCGAGCTGCGCACTGCCGCAGTCGCGAGATTCATCACACGCCGCGTCCACCGGGGCCGCGTGCCGGGTGTCGTAGTGCGTGCCACCGCGCGGATTGGCGCGAATACGATCTGCCATGTCGCGCACCAGGCTGACGGCGGCAACTCTGCGCAAGGCGCCATGGTGTGCATGCAGGTTGTCGAGCAGCATGGCGGCCGCGCCTAACAACCCGGTGGACAGCACGGCGAGCGCGACCAGCGTTTCGACCAGCGTGAAACCGCGCGATGTACTCATCCGCAGGCCGCTCCGGGCGCGGTGGCGAGGCGCGCCCGGCCGCTCAGGCTCAGCACGATGGCGCGTGGCGGCGCAACGCCCTGCGCATCGCAGATTGTTAGTGTGCCGGTACTTGCGCCCAGCGCATTGGGCCAGAACTTGAGCGGCGACCGGGAAGCGCGCACCACCACACCGGCTGGCAAGGTGCGACTGACGGGTGGCTCGTGACCTCCGGAGGTTTGCCAGTGCGAGGAGGGTGTATGCGCGGAGAGGCAAAGGCCCGTCGCGTTGCTGGGACACAACTCCGCCGTCCGCGATTCGAGGATGGCGCTGCCGCGTGCTTGTTGAAGACCGGCCAGCAGCTCGAAGGTGGCGGTGCGAACGGCGGCCGCCCGCAGGCTTGCACGGAAACCTGGCGCCGCCAGGGCCACCAAGGTGGCGACGATGGCCACCCCGAAACAAAGCTCGACGAGGGTGACGCCCCGGTGTCCATTGCTCATGCGCATAAGTGGATTTTGTGGCGGCCAGGGCCGGGCGAGGGAGGCGCAAAACCGCCGCGTATGACCTGTTTCGCGTTGCCGGGCGGTTTTCGGCGCGTATACTCGCGCCATGCCAATGTCGGATCTGGATCCGGGCCTAGTAGAGAACCTGAACCAGCGCTTGGAGGGTCACGGCGTACGGCCCACCGCGCAGCGGTTACGCATTGCGTCGCTGCTCCTCGGGCGCCCCCAGCATCTCTCCGCTGAGCAAGTCCTGGCCGGCCTGCGCGCCGCCGGGTTGCGGGTTTCCAAGGCCACCATCTACAACACCCTGAATTTGTTTGCCGCGTCTGGCCTCATCCGGCAGCTTTCCGTGGGCAGTGACCGTTGCTGGTTCGATTCGAACACCGACGCTCACTACCACTTCCACGACCTCGACACCGGCGCGCT
>DASTTJ010000116.1:0-4604 GCA_035760205.1 Steroidobacteraceae bacterium
CCCGTCCTGGCCGTCGTGCTCTTCATCGCACTCATCGCGGTGCCCAGCCTGATTCCCGCGCTCGGCGGGCCACGATTGACGGTGTTCGGCCCACGCGCGTCGCTGATCGCCACACTGGTGCTCATCGTGACCACGCTCGGCGCGAGCATCTTCACGGTGGTCGCCATCCACTCGAGCCGCCGCGTACGCACGATTTCCGCGCACATCGGCCGGTGTGTCGCGCCTCCTCCCGTCCCCGGCCGTACCGAACCCATTCCGGGAGAGTATCCAGGGCTGTGGCCTCCGAATGAGTGGCAGCCCGATCTGTTTGCCACGACACCGGTCGCCGCCCACGCGAGCACCGATGTGGTCCGAAGCCTCATCGAAGACAAGGAGCGGCCCTGGAAAGTGCTCATCAATGAGTTTCTCGGCAAATGCGACGGTGGCCAGCGCAGCAATGACGGCCTGCATCGCCGCGCCGTGTTCGCGTTGCTCGCGAGCGAGATCGCGTTGTATCGGTGGCTAGTGGCCGGCTCCGTGTTGTGCGCCAGTGCCAGTGTCTGCGCGGCCTATCTATTTCCGCTCGAAGCGGACGCCCTGCTGATGTGGAACCTGCTGGTCCTCGCCGTGCATGCACTGCTCGCCGGTTACGTCGCGACCTCGTTCGAGCGCGACGGCGTGCTCAGCAACATCCTGTGCAACCGCCCGAAGAAAGCCGTGTTCTCCGCGTCGCTGTTCACCTACGCGGCCCTGCCGTTCATCGCGCTCGGCTTTGCGATCGCGGTGTCGCAGGTGCCCGGCGTTGTCGACTGGGGTGGAGGGTTGCTGGCCTTGCTGAACGCGATCGGCATTGGCCTGTAGGCGCTGGCCCGGTCAAGCGCTGCGCTTCTTCCTGGCCCGCGCCTTTCTTTGCCAGCCCACCGCATCCCAGACATCCGTTTTCGCCTTCCCGAGTCAGCGGGCTAACAACTTCGCATCGATGTCGGAGACGGCCGTGTACTTCACCTGCGCGGCGTGAAACTTGCCCACCGGTTCGAGCAGCGGCTCATCGAACTCCTGCCCGTTCCAGAACAACACGGCCACGCCCGCTGGCCTTGCCGTGTAGCCCACCACGGGGTTCTCGCCGATGAACCACACCGGGCTGCCGTGCCAGACCTTCGATGTGGCCTTCGGCAGCGCCACGTCGAAAGACTTGCGCAGGCTCGCGCAGATCGTCGCCGTCTTTGGTGTTTGTGCCTTGTCGTAGGCGGTGATCGGATTCTTGCTCATGGCTTGACCTTACTTCGCCAGCTGACGTTCGACCTCGGCGCGCAGACGGGCATCGCGCTCCTGCGCCTCCGGCGTGTACGCCTCGCCGAAATCTTCCGCCTCGAAAACGGGACGCAGTTCGAGGGTGGCTTCTTCTCCCGGCATTGGATCGGGGCAGCGGCGCGCCCACGAGATCGCCTCGTCCATCGATTTCACTTTCCAGATCCAGAAACCCGCGACGAGTTCTTTGGTCTCGGCGAACGGCCCATCGATGACGCTGTGTGTACCGCCCCAGAACTTGACGCGTTTGCCCTTCGAACTCGGGTGCAGGCCTTCGCCCGCCTGCATGATGCCGGCCTTGACCAGCTCCTCATTGAATTTGCCCATATCCGTCAACAGCTTCTCAGTGGGCATGACGCCCGCCTCGCTGTTCGCGCTGGCCTTCACGATCACCATGACTTTCATTTCCGGCTCCTAAAAAAGGTGTTCGCAAGCTAGTCGAACGCGAATGGGCAAATTCGACACGTACGAGTCACTCAGTACAACCCGCTCCGGGTTGCGTGCATCATAAACCGGCCCCTCAGGTCCGCTCATTTGGGAGATCGCTTCATGCAGCTATCGCGCCGCGCCCTGCTGTTCACCACTGCCGCTCTTGCCACGGCCGCCCATGCGGCGCCGAAGAGACAGCTCGAATCGGCGCGGGCCGTAGTGCGGGAGATTCTGGCGGCGAACGCCATTCCGGCGCTGTCCATTGCCGTCATGCGCGGCGATGAGCTGTTGTGGGCCGAGGCTTTCGGCAAAGTGGACCTGGAATTCGACGTGGCCGCGAGCCCCGCGCATCGCTTCCGCCTGGGCAGCGTGTCCAAGATCGTTGCGGCCACGCTCGGTGCCGAGCTTGCCGCGCGCGGCGTCGTTGACCTCGACGCGCCCATCGCAAAGTACATGCCCGAGCTGCCCGAGCAACATCGCGCCACCACGCTGCGCCAGCTGTTCACCCATCGCGGCGGCGTCCGACATTACGCGGCGAAAGATGATTCCCCGGATGCTCCGGGACCCATCGATCAGCGCCTGTACACGAACAACGCCGACATTCTCGCGGTGTTCATCAACGACCCGCTGATCGCCAAGCCCGGAGACCGGGTGTCGTACAGCACGTTTGGCTATACCCTCGCGTCGCTCGTGCTCGAGGCCGCCGCCCAACTACCGTTCATCGAGCTGGTGCAGCGGGATATCGCCGTACCGCTCGGACTGAAATCCCTGAGCGCCGATGCGCCGGCGCTTGTCGTGCCCAATCGCGTGAGCGGCTATCACCCTGGGGATTACCTGCGCCGCGTCTTTCCTTCGTTCGAGGGCAAGTGGGGCAACACGGCGCAGAACAACCCCGCGTACAAGTGGGCTGGCGGCGGGTTGTTAGCCAGTCCCACCGATATCGCGCGTTTTGGGGCCGCGCATCTTGCGCCGGGAAAGCTGTCGAAGGCGGCTCTGGATACGTTGTTCACCGTGTACACCGAGCGTAATGATCGTTCGCCACCCCTGGGCCTCGGGTGGCGCATCGATGAGGATGCGGCGCAGCGCCTGCGCTGGCATCACGCTGGCGGCCAGGACGGCGCACGCGCGAGCCTCGTCGTCTACCCGAAGCAAAAACTCTCCATCGCGTTTGCGACGAACGTGACGCAGACGCCTGGCGACGTGAACGGACCCAGCTCGACGATCGCCGACGCATTCACCGGATGAAAGCGTCGCCGATCGGCGCCAGGTCGGACTTGAGGCAGCACGCCTAGCAACTTGCCTACCTGTCTGGTTGCGATGTCCTACTAGGGAACGGGCGTGCCCGGGCATAACCTTCAATCAGCTCCGCGATGGCCGGTTGGCCAGCGGAAGCCACCAACTTGAAGGAGTGATTCATGCAAATTTCAAAAGCGTTCCTGGCGCTCGCCGCAACTTCCTTGCTCTTCGCCGCCGGATGCGCCAAACAGAAAGCGCCCGCCACCAAGGCGCTGGAGTCCGTCGAAAGTTCGCTGAACGCCGTGAAAGATGATGCGTCGAAGTACGCGGCCGAAGGGCTCAAGGGCGTCGAGGCTCAGTACGCCAGGCTCAAAGACAGCCTCGACAAGAAGGAGTACGACAACGTGCTCGCCGGCGCGCCGGAACTCGAGAAGGCGGTTGGCTCATTGAGAGATGCCGTTGACGCGGGCAAGAAGCACGCGGCCGCCGCGCTCGTTTCCGCGAAGACGGAATGGGCAAGCCTGAATACCGAAGTGCCGAAGATGGTCGAGAACATCCAGACACGCGTCGATGAGCTGTCCAAGAAGAAGATCCGCTTCAAAGTCAGCAAGGAAGAACTCGACTCAGCCAAGTCGGGGCTCGAGTGGATGAAGAGCGAGTGGGCCGAAGCCATCGCCGCTTCGGACTCCGGCGAGCAGATCGTCGCTTCCGAGAAAGCCAAGGCCGTGAAGGCCAAGGGCGAAGAAGTGCAGAAGGCGCTCGGGATGAAAGAGGCCTGAGTACACGCTGCCGGCATGGAAGGAGAACGGGATGCGTATTTCAAGAATGTTGATAGGCATTGCGGCGGCCACCGTCCTTGCCGCGGGCTGCGCCAGCCAGGAAGAGCCCGCGAAAGCGGCGGTAGCGTCGGCCGAAGCCGCGCTGGCCGAAGTGCTGGTTGACGCCACGAAGTACGCACCCGAAGAACTGCAGGCTGCGGAAGCTTCGCTGGCAAAGGCCAAGACGGATCTCGCAAAGGGAGACTACAAGGACGTTCTTTCGGCTTCGACGCAGATCAATCAGCAGGTCGCGACGCTCAAGGAAATCGTTGTCTCGAGGCAGACCCAGGCTGCTGCCGCCACGAACGAGTGGGAATCCTTGCGCGTGGAAGTGCCGAAGATGGTCAAGGCCATCGAGTACCGCGTCGACATGCTGTCCGGCTCTGCCAAGCTGCCGAAGGATATGAACAAGGAAGTTTTTGAGTCCGCAAAGGTGGCGCTTCAGGCAATGAAGACCACATGGGCCGAAGCCAGCGCCGCGTTTGCGGCCGGCAATGTCACCGATGCCGCGGACAAGGCCCGCCAGGTGCAGGTCAAGGCCGAGGAAGTTGCCGGACAGCTCGGCATCAGCCCGATCTGAAGCCTTTTAGTTAGATGCACTGGCGCCCGGAAGCCGCGGCTTCCCGGGCGCCACGTTGCGTTGGGCGGACAACCGCTCGACCAGCACGTCGGTAAACACCCGCACCTTGCGAGACGGGTGATCGCCCGGCGGCCTGACGACGTACAGCCCGGCATCGGATATTGCGGCAAGAGCGTAACCAGCGCGCCTGGTGCGATGTGCTCGTCGATGAGGAAGTCCGGCAGCATCGCGATGCCCAGTCCCGCAGGTACCGC
>DASTTJ010000117.1:0-5827 GCA_035760205.1 Steroidobacteraceae bacterium
AGCCACGGGTGTGTGCGTGTGGCCGATCCGCCCGCGCTCGCGCGGCACGTGTTGCGCAACAACCCGGAGTGGACCGCCGAGCGCATCGACGCCGCGATGAACGCCGAGACGGGCACGCGGATCACGCTCGCGAAGCCGATCCGCGTGTTCCTGATCTACGCCACCGCGCTCGCGCTGGAAGATGGCCGCGTGCTCTTCTTCCAGGACATCTATCGACACGACGAGAAGCTCGACCGCATCTGGTAAATGGGGACATTCCCGATTTGCTAGCAAAAGGGGACGGGGCTCGTCGGAGAACGAAGGAGAAATCCGTGGCCATGCAGGCGATGAGGTTCGCTTTTCGCCGGGTGCTTCGAGCGGAGGGGCATCGCGGGTTTTAGGCACGCCGCGCAGCGCGAAGACATGTTGATGTGGGTGAGAGGAAAGATTGCGAAGAGTCCGCTTGAAGCGGAGAGCGGCTCAGTGCCATGGATTGTGGGTACCCGGCCCGCTCTCTCATCGCCTGCATGGCCACGGATTTCTCCTTCGTTCTCCGACGAGCTGCAGCTCCGTTTGGAGAAGACCGTGACCGGAGAGTTTCTTCTCTTTTTCACCGGGCCGGGTCTTTCGCGGTCACAGCGTACTAAGCCGCCTCCCCGCTTCATCAGAACTCTTTGCGCGTGAAACTATAGATTGATCACGACTTGCAAACATAGTTTGATCAGCTTGGTCTCCGATCCATCGTTTGTCGCCGCCAGAGGCTGGCTGGAAGAAGAAGCTTCGCCGATCAAGTTCGAGTGGCATCCATACTCGGCGCAATCGCTTCACACATGCCGAAAACCTGACCGCATTCCGCTAACATGCGAGAGTGCAGATCGCCGCTTTCTATTTGCTGAGCCTGGTATTCGCATGCATGGCAATGCTGCTGTGGCAGCTGCCGGAGGGATTTCGCATCGGCGATGCGCACGGCCTACCAGCGTGTGGGGCTCGTCTATGGGTTAACGCCGGCGCTGGCCGCGCTCATCATCGCCTTCGCATACGATCGAGGCCGCGGCATCAAAGAATTGCTCGGCCGGCTGTTCGTGCTGCGATTCCCCGCCGCCTGGTGGCTGGTCGCGCTGGCCGTTCCGCTGCTGCCGCAGTGGTTGGGCGTATATCTGTGGTCCGCGGCTTTCGACGAGCCGTTGCGTTTCCCGTCCTTCACGCAATGGTGGGGCAGTTTCCTGACGCTGGCGCTCATCAACGGTTTGTTCAGCCTCGGTGAGGAACTGGGCTGGCGCGGTTTCATGCTGCCACGAATGTTGGCGCGGCACAGCTGGGTGAATGCCGCTTTACTTACGGGCCTGCTCTGGTCGCTCTGGCATTTTCCGCTGTGGGGCCAGGCAAACTACGCACTCTCGGGCTCAGTGGCGCACACCATGCTGGAGTTGCTGCTGGCCACGCTCATGGCCACGGCGCTCTCCGTGATCATCACCGCCATTTTCCTGCGCACCCGGCAAAGCCTCATCCCGAGTCTTCTGCTGCATGGGGCGAGCAACGCCAATATGTACCTCATCTATGCAGGTACGAGCGAGCGAGCACTCACCAGCATTCAGCTGCTCGCGATCCACACGGCGTTGTTCACGCTGGCCGCGCTGCTGTTTGTGCTGGTGTTGTGGCACGTCGACCGCGTACGCGTGAAACCATAGTTTGATCAGTCTGGTGTCCGATCCATTGCGTATGCCGATTGGAACGGAATCGGAGGCTTAGCGAGATGCGCCGATCAAGCCTCGCTGGCGCACACCGCGACCCTCACCGAACCCCATCCCCACCTACCCAGCCCAGGATCGAAAAGCCCCGGTATCGATATGAACGAAGTCCGAGCGGTGGTAGTACCCGACGCCGCCCTGCTTCGCCGCCAGGGCCAGGTCGCGCAGATCTGAACACGGACAACCCTTGAGGCGCACATCGAGCGCACGCCCCTGCATGTGCAGGGACTTCTTCGCAACACCGCTGCCGGGCTTCGCCGACATCTTGTTGTTGCTTTCTTGCGAGCGGAAACCGGAAATAATTTCAAAGCGCGGTTCGCAATGCGCCGCCACCGCCAGCGCGTGAAGCTGGTCGAAGAGGCGGGGGTCGATTTCATGGACCTCATCGTTGCGGTGATCGCGCAGCAGATGGTTGAAGCGCGCGAGCGTGGGGGCGTCAAATTCGAGGCCTCGTTTGAACACGAGTCTCAGATTTTCGCTGGTGTGCGTGTTGAACAGTTCGAGCGGCCGCTCGGGCAGATTCGCTACGCCGGCCTGCACGTTCGCAATGTTATCGGCCGAGGCGAACCGCGCGAGCGACAACCCCGCGCCCCCGGCGAGTACGGTCTGCATCCAGCGGCGACGAGTCCAATGGCTGGTCAAGGTGAAACCCCTATCAGAGTGACGGCGTAACCCGTGGTTTGAGCCTCGGCCACGGGCATTGGTTCCAGTGTCACGCCTGCCCTGCCGCCCCCGCAAGGCTCAAAACGGAAGCGGGATCACAGAGCCGGTATCGCCCGCCTGTCGATTGACGGAAACGACCGTGGCCTTAGGGAAGAAGTTGAATTCGGAGGCGCTGGCCCACGTGTAGGCTCCCATCGAACGGCCAACCACCAGGTCTCCCGCCTTCAATGCCGGCAGCATGAGATTTTCCGCAATGACGTCGATGCTGTCGCAGGTGGGGCCGGCCAGCACCGAGGGAAATTTCTCGTCGCTTTGCTTCAACGATTCCACCGGGTATTTCGCGTGGTCGAACAACTGGCCGCTGTACGAGCCATAGAGCCCGTCGTCGAGGTAATACCACCAGTGGCCCTCGCGCTTGGCGCGGCCCATGACCGAAGACACACCAATGGCCGCGGGCCCGGAAATGTAACGGCCCGGCTCGGCGATGATGCGCAGTTTTTTCGGCAACCTGGCGAGCGCCGCGCGGATCGGCGCGCAGAAGCGGCCGATATCGGCGACCTTCTGCGTGTATTCGATGGGAAATCCGCCACCGATGTCGAGCGTGTCGAACAGCCCTAACTTCTCGCGCTTGGCCGCGGCGATCAGCTTGCCGCAGGCCTCGATGGCCTCGACGTGTTTGCCGGCGTCGCTCGCCTGCGAACCCACATGGAACGACAGTCCGCGCACCGGGACGCCGAGCTTGCGGCCTAAGCGCGCGAGTTCGAGCAGGTCTTCCGGGTCGCAGCCGAATTTTCTCGACAGGTCGCATACCGCGCCCGGCGAACGGAACGACACGCGCAGCAGCAGTTCGCACTGGTCGCGATAGGCCTCGAACTTGCGCACCTCGTCGGGATTGTCGGCGACGAAGATCTTCACGCCGAGGTGCAGCGCATTGCGGATGTCGATGTCGCGCTTGATCGGATGCGTGTGGATGCAGCGAGCCGGATCGACGCCAAGCTGCGTCACCAGCTGCGTCTCGCCCGTGGTGGCCAGGTCTAACCAGCCGCCGAGCTCGACGATGGTCGAAACCACGGCGGGGTGCGGCAACGGTTTCAGCGCATAGTGCAGGTCGACGCCGGGCAGCGCCTTGTGCAGCTTGCGGTACTGTTCGCGCACGCGCTGGCAGTCGATGATGAGCAGCGGTGAGCCGAACTCCGCCACCAGCCGCTGGATTTCGGCCGGGGTGAACGGGTCGATGAAAGAACGTTTCGCGCGACCGGCACGCGACTTCGTCTGGGTGAGCAACGCTGTCTCCTGCCGGAACGGCCGGCGGAAAAGCGGCGCATTGTAGGCGGGCGGGCTTCCCCTGTCATGACAGACGAATACATCACAGCCACAGCGGAACGCGGCCCCCAAACAGGGCGTTTTGCTAAAGTGCGCCGCACATGAAAAACCTGGCTCCCGACAGCTCCCCCGCCGGAGAACTGCAAACCCTGCTGGCGTCGCGCGTGGCGATGGTGGTGATCGAGAGCCGGGAAGAATCGCGCGTCATGGAGCTGGTGCGCGACGCGGCGTTGAAGGCCCAGCGCGGCAAGAACTGGGGCGTATTCCAGTGGACCGTGACCGAAGGGCTGCTGCGCGTCGACGTCGACTTGGGCGGCGCGCAGAAGACGCTGTCGCAGCCCGATCAACTCCTCAAGCACATTCGCGCCACCACCATGGCCGGCATCTATGTGCTGCTCGACTTCCACCCCTATCTCAACGATCCCACCTTCGTTCGTACGCTCAAGGACATCGCGCAGGACTACAAGAAGTGTGCGCGCACGCTGGTGATGATCAGCCACGAAGTGAAGCTGCCGCAGGAGCTCGAGCACCTCGCGGCGCGATTCTCGCTGCGGATGCCGGACAAGGCGGAACGGCAGGCCATCGTCATGAAGCTGGCGCGCGAATGGGCGCAGAACACGGGGGGCATGCCGCGTATCGATGTGAAAGTGGTGGAAAAACTCGTCGATAACCTGGCGGGGCTTCCGGTGCACGATGTCGAGCGCCTTACGCGGCAGGCGATTTTCAACGACGGCGCACTGACAGAAGACGACCTGCGGCCGCTGATGGCGGCAAAGTACCAGTTGCTCAATCGCGGCGGCACGCTGTCCTTCGAAGTCGATACCGCGCGCTTCGCCGAAGTCGGTGGGCTGAAGAATCTCCGGCGCTGGATCCTGCAGCGCAAGGCCGCTTTTGACGGCAGCGCACCCAAACTCGATGCGCCGAAGGGAGTGCTGTTGTTAGGCGTTCAGGGCTGTGGAAAGAGCCTGGCGGCGCGCGCCGCCGCCGGTGTGCTCGGCGTGCCGCTGGTGCGCCTGGACTTTGGCGCGTTGTACTCCAAATGGCACGGCGAGTCGGAGAAGAACCTGCGCGAATCGCTGTCCTCCGCCGAAGCGCTCGCGCCCTGCGTGTTGTGGCTGGATGAAATCGAGAAGGCGCTGTCTTCAGGCGATGGCGACAGCGGGACGTCCCGCCGGGTCCTTGGTGCGTTCCTGACCTGGCTCGCGGAGCAGCGCGCGCGAGTGTTCATCGTGGCCACGGCGAACGACATCACGGCGCTGCCGCCCGAGCTGGTGCGCAAGGGCCGCTTCGATGAGATTTTCTTCGTCGATCTGCCGACGCCTGCGGCACGCTTCGAAATTTTCGGCATCCACTGCAAGAAGCGCGCAATAACGCTGGCGGATCCGGAGCTGAAAGCGTTGGCCGCGCGCAGTGAAGGCTTCTCGGGCGCGGAAATCGAGCAGGCCGTGGTGTCGGCGCTGTACACCGCACATGCGAACGACCAGCCCGTCGATGCGAAGCTCATTGCCACCGAACTCGAAGCGACACGGCCGCTGTCCGTGGTGATGGCCGAGAAGATCGCCGAGCTGCGTGACTGGGCGGCGGAGCGCACTGTCCCCGCCGATTAATGGGGACATCCCTCATTTCGCTGTAACAATTCTTGAGGGAGGTTGAGCGGGAAAAGTTGCAAGAGCATTGTTACAGCGAAATGAGGGATGTCCCCATTAAGCCCATTAAGCACCGCTAGCAATCTCACGCTCGAGCTCCGCGCGACGTGCTGCAAGCGCAGCGTGCTTGCGGCGCGCTCGAAGCAACATCGCGACCGCCACCGCCAGCATGACCGATCCCGTCGTGCCGGCCGCGAAGGGCGCCATGCCGCCCTTGAAAATGCCGATGGCGAAAGACCCCGCCGCGAAGACGCTCGTAAAAATCACGGCCATGCGCCCGGCAATCACGCCGTCCCTCGCCAGCAACGGCCGGCGCGCCATCAGCACCCAGGCGGCGAAGACCGCCCAGGCCACCCCGATCAGGGTGATCACCCCCAACGCAATACGGGTGTGCGCTTCCAACGCCGGCTCCGTCAGCCACAACGAGCCCACTGCAATCGACTGGCCGAGCGCCACCAGCAGCAGCGC
>DASTTJ010000118.1:0-11696 GCA_035760205.1 Steroidobacteraceae bacterium
GCGGGAGATTACGTTTCTCGCGCATCGGTGACGGCACCGACCCATCTCCAGTGCCCTCAAGTGGCGATGCCCGGAGCCCCGCGCAGCTTCCTGACTTCCGCCTCCAGCTCGGCAATTCGTGCGTCGCGTTTCGCGAGCGCCGCGCCGACATCGTCCGCAGCTATCTTCACCGGAATGTGCTGCGGGCAGTTCACGTCCCACGCCGCCACCTTTATCAGCATCACGCGCTCAACCCGCGCCTTGTATCCCTCGGGCTTCAATTGCGCATTGAGCGCGGCATCGCCTTCCACCGCGGAAAGCACGCCCCAGATCTTGATGCGGCGCCGATGGGTGTAGTCCATGAGAAACACGTGTGCCTTGGTGTTCTCCTGAATGTTGCCGAGCGTGATGTATTGCTTGTTGCCGGCGAAGTCGGCGAAACCGATTGTTTGTTCATCGATCACGCGCAGGAAGCCGGGCGGCCCGCCCCGATGCTGGATGTAGGGCTGACCCGCCGCGTTGGCGGTAGCCAGGTACATGCTGTCGCGCGCCGCGATGAACTCCTGGAGCTCGGGCGTGATGCGGGTCTGCCATCCCGAGCTTTCCTCCATGTGCGCATAAGCTCGTCGCGAACCCATGCGGTTTTGCTGTGCCTTGACGGCGTCCGTGAACGCGATGTCGCTGGGGTAGGCGATGGTGGTGTGCATGCGCTCAAGGCTATTCCCATTGCCTGGGCGCCACCAGATGCGTTGCGAGTGGCTACTCCGGCTTCACCCACTGCCGGGCGAGCTCGAGCGCCTTCTCCATCGCCTGCGCTTCCGGCACGGCTACGTCTGGCTGAACGCCAACGCCTTCCCAATCCTTCCCCGCAATCGGATTCACGGACCGGCCTTCCGGAAGCGACAACACGAAATGAGTACCCGCCCGTCGATACTCGAACGGGTGCGCGCCTCCGCCGCTGGGTTCGCCGACAACGACAACACGCTTGAGCGCCTGCAGATCGTAGGTAAACGCCTCGGCCGCGGAGAACGTTCGCTTCGATATCAATAGATAGACCGGCTTGTCGGGCCCGAATCGCCGCCCGGGCACCCAGCCGGCGCTGAACGCGCGAGTGAGCTTGTCGGAAGGGCGGTCATACTTGCCGCTCATCTCCTTCGCGCCGTCGAGCAGATATCCGGCGAGCAGACTGCCCATGGCGCCATCGCCACCGCCGTTGCGGCGCAGGTCGATGATCAACGCATCGCTCTGCGCCAACAGGCTCATCGCGGCTACCGCGAGGTCGGCCCCCATCGCAGGCGGCGCGAACACGGTGAGATTGAGGTAGCCAACGTTGCCTTCGAGGCGGCGGACTTCTTGGAATCCGTGATTGACGCCGGCGCCATACCACTTCTCGAACTCATCCGCGCCGAACGCCTCTTCGGCGGCGTCCGCGTCGGGGGCCAGCGCCTTGGCGCTGTAATCGAGCGACAGATGTCCATCGCTGGAAAGCTCGCGCAAGCGTGTGGTGACGGCCTGCGCGAATTCTTCGTCACCTGAAATCTTTTGCCATTTGAGTGACTTGAAGTCGCGGCGAATCTGCCGTGCCACGTCTCGCCCTTTCTTCGCGTCCACGTAGCGAGTCTCGAGCAGCTCTGCGACACGGTCGACGACGGCCTCACGTTCATCGAGGCCGGCGCCGGCGTGGGAGACTGAGTGGCCCAGAATGAGTGCGGCACAGGCCATCGGCACAAACAAGAGTTGCTTCATGCCTACAAGATACAGCAGGGGCGCAAATGGTCGCGCTCAGTCCGTTCCCACCAGATGCTTTTCCAGAAATGGCAACACCCGCTTCGCAAACCTCCCGTCCTCCGTCCACGTGCGATTCCACGGATCTCCCCGATATTCCTCCGCCTCATGCTCCACTCCCAAATCCTCCAGCTTCCTGCTGAACTGCCTGTTGGATATGACGTGCGCCTGCGTCGTATCAAATCTTCCCCAATCCAACGCCAGCCCGCGCATCGTGCGCAACGCCGCGGCGGACTTCGCCAGGCTCTCATCTAACAAGAATGCCTCCTGCATCGCCATCGCCCGATCAGGGTTGTATACCGCCTTCCCCTCCTTCATCTCCGTGTAGAACTCGCAGAAGCAGGGCGGCATTGTCGGGTTTGGCGCGAACGCCTGATGGATCGCCCAGAAGATCTGCGTACGCCCAAGCCCACCCAGTTCCCCGAACGACTTGGCCGCATGCATCCGCTGCCAATCGATCTCCACCGACGACCAGGGGATGTCCCCCGTCCCCGACGCCACCGGATGCATTGCGTACGCGACGCTGAACACATCCGCCTTCACCATGGCGAGCTTGAGAGCGCCTCGTCCGCCGAAGAAATCCCCCACTACCGCGCGGCTCTCGCGCTGCGCGAGCGTGCGGTACTTGCGATCGATGAGCGGCACTACTTCGTCCACGGTGTAGTCGAGCCATCGGCCGCTGACGGGCGAGTTCTCGTACAAACTGCCCGTCGTGGGCCCGGTGTAGTCCGCGGCGACCAGGATGAATTCCTTGACGACGCCATCCGCGAACCCGCGGCCGAGCAGGCGCTGCATGTTGCCGTCCTCGAACATCTGTCGTGGGCTCCACCACGTGTTGTGCAGGAAGTACACGACGGGATATCGCCGCGCGGACTTGGCATACCCGGGCGGCAGAAACACCTTGATGGCCCGCTCGGGATTCAGCCCGATTCGGTTGTCGCGAAGTACGGTGGACACGAACGGCTCGTCGATGAGGGTGCCCTGCGGGGGCGGACCTCCCGGTGTTCGCGCCCAAGTCTGGCCAGCGGCAAGCAACCCAACGATGACCCACACGGCATGTTTCAAAGACATCTGCGGCTCCAGCAAGTGAATCGGGAGCCCGGATGCTACGAATCGATGTCTATGACGTGGTCCGAGCCGATCGGCGAGGACGAACCAGTCGATTTCATCGACACCGGCTATCCTTGCCCGCTTGCTTTCATAGCCGAGGACACCTCTTGAAACGCGAACCGGCCGAGCTCGAGGTCCTCTCCAAACTTCTGGACGACGGGCTGGCGCTCCCGCCCTTGGAGCGCGTGACCTGGATCGAGTGCCTTCCCGCCACGTACGAGGGTCTGAAACCCACCCTGCGCAAATTGCTCCTGACCATGGGCCCGGAGACGGGCGATGTGGCTCGCTTCAGCCAACAGGTGCACGCGGCGGTGGAAGGCACACTCGCCGAACCGGCCAATCTGCAAACGGGCGTGTCAATCGGTGCCTACGAGCTGATCCGCGAGCTGGGTCGCGGTGGCATGGGCACGGTGTGGCTGGCGCGCCGCACGGAGGGACTGACCAACCGCCAGGTGGCGCTCAAACTACCGCATGCGGGCGTCTTCCATGCGCGGCTCAAGGAGCGCATCGGGCGCGAGCGCGACATTCTCGAGAGCCTGACGCACCCGAACATTGCGCGGCTTTACGACGCGGGCGTCACCAGAACGGGACAGCCTTTTCTGGCGCTGGAATATATCGAGGGAACGCCGCTCACCCTTTACTGTGACAAGCGTACGCTTGGCGTGCGCGATCGCCTCACCTTGTTTGTCCAGGTACTGCAGGCGATTCAATATGCGCACAGCAACCTCGTCATTCATCGAGATCTCAAGCCGGCCAACATCCTGGTGACGCAACAGGGCACGGCCGTGGTTCTCGACTTCGGGATCGCCAAGTTGCTGACGGAAGGTGCGCCTGCCGAAAGCGCCATGACGGAATTCGGCAATCGTGCGTTGACGCCGGACTACGCCTCACCGGAACAGATCTCGGGTCGACCGATCAGTACGGCATCGGATGTCTATTCGCTGGGTGTGCTGCTCTCCGAGTTGCTGTGCGGATCGAGGCCGTACACGCTCAAGCGCGATTCTCGCGGTGCGCTCGAAGACGCCATCGTAGAGGCAGAGCCCAGCGCGCCGAGCCGCAACCTCACCCCCGAGGCCGCCGAGTTGCGCGCGGCCTCTGCGAGTGCGCTCAGCCGCGAGTTGCGCGGGGATCTGGACAACATCGTTCTCAAGGCATTGCGAAAGGATCCGTTGGATCGTTACGCGAGCGTGGCGCTGTTCGCGCAGGACCTCGATCGCTATCTCAAGGGCGAGGCGGTGCTGGCGCACCCGGGCAGCGCACGGTATCGCGCAGGGAAATTCCTGCGGCGGCATACGCTTGCGGTTGCGTCGGCCGCGACGATCCTGGTGCTGCTCGTGTTGGGCGTCGTGGGAGTGATGTGGCAGGCACACGAGGCGCGACTCGAAGCGGCGCGCGCGGATCAAGTCAAAAACTTCGCGTTGTCGCTCATCGAAAGTGCTGACACCGCGAACGGCGCGGGTGTGGCGACGACGGCGGTAGAGCTGCTGCAGAAGGCGCGGCAGCGCGTCGAAAGCGAACTTGCGGACCGGCCGGCGATTGCGGCGGAGCTCATGGAGGCCATCGGCTCCGGTTTGTTAGGGCAGGGACGGCCGGAGGATGCAGAGGCACTGTTGGGCAAAGCAGCCGCGTTGTCGGCCAGCGTGAACGGCGTGGAAGACATACGCACGATCTCCACGCAAATCCTTCATGCCGAAGCGTTGGTTGCTCTCGGCAAGTCGGACGAAGCGATTGCGCTGCTCGAGCCGGCGATCGAGAGCGCGCATCGCTTGCACGCCAACCTCGTGGAGGCAGATGGCTGGCGCTGGCTCAGTATGGCTCAGATAGAGAAAGCCGACTTCGATGCGGGCATCGCCTCGGCCCAGGCAGCGGTGACCGCGGTGGGTTCGGCACCCGCCGGCGCTCCCGAGCTGCTCAGCGCCTCGCTTGCGAATCTCTCTCTTGCAAATGCGCTCAACAGCGATCGCCGTCCAGGTGTGGCCGAAGCGGCGCGAGCGGCACTGCGCTTTTCGAGTACACCAGGCGCGGCGGTCAATACGCCGCACGGATCGCAGGCACGGATGCTGCTCGGAGAGGGTCTGATCCGCGATGGTGAGGTACCCGCCGGTCTGCGCGAGCTGGAGCAAGCCTACGCCGACAGCAAAACATTGCTGGGCGCCGACCATCCGCAGACCGTGCAAGTCGCCAATCTACTCGGCGGTGGGCGCATCGAGGCGGGTGACGTGCATGGGGCGGTGGCGGCCTATCAACTCTGTTACGACTCCGCGCGCAGCCACCCGGCCGCGTTGAGCCCGATCGCCATCGCCTATGTGAATCTGACGCTCGCCAACGCGCTGGTGGCGACGCGTGATCGCGAGCGCGCGCTGCCACACTACGTCGAGGCGGAACGGTTGTTTGCGGAAGTGGATGGACCGACTGCGCCAATGCCATTGGGAGTGCGCTCGTCGCGCGCCCTGGCGCTCGCACGTCTTGGCCGCCTGCAGGAAGCCGACGAAGTTTTCGCAAGCCTCAAAGACATGACGTTCGCAGGCACCAGCAAAGCCATGTACGAGAGCCGCCTCGCCGTTTTGCGCAGCTTGCAGGGACGGCATGCCGAAGCCGTGGCCCTCGCGGTTCCGGCGACGGAAGGGTTGAGCAAGATGTCGTCGATAACACTGCGCGCACAAAGTCTGTCGCGGTTGGGATCCGTGCTGCTCGCGGCCGGCCAGAAGGCGCAAGCCGTGCCGCCGCTCGAGCAGGCGATGGCGTTGTACGGCACCCAACTGCACGAGTCCCCGGATCGCATCGAGACTGCTGCCGACCTGCGCGTCGCGAGTTTGTAAGATTTAGCCCCTTAGGGGTGAGAGAATTTTCAGCCTGGTGACATAGATGTAGTGCGGGTAGAACTAACACTAACAACTCAGGCGAGCCCACGGCACGCCACATCGCCGGGCACGCGATGGGAGCACTCTGAACACTCAATTCCATGGCGAAGCACTACTTCCCCCGACCAGCAATCTCTTGCTTGCCGCGCTGCCGGACGCGGACTATCACAGGCTCGAGCCGCACCTCGAAAAGGTCGAGCTACCGATTGGCAAGGTGATTACCAACCTCAACGAGCAGGTCACGCACGTGTACTTCCCGACGGAGGGCATCGTCGCCATGCTCGCCATCCTGGAGGAGGGGACTTCGCTCGAAGTGGCGATCGTCGGCAACGAAGGCATGGTCGGCACGTCGCTGTTGTTGGAAGGCCTGGGTGCCCCGGGCCCGCTGCGCCAATCGGTGGTCGAGACCGCCGTACACGCCTATCGGGTGCGCGCGGAAATACTGATGGCGGAATTCGAGCGGGGTGGCAAATTGCGGCACTGGCTGCTTCGTTACACCCAGGCGTTGATCACGCAGATCGCACAGATCGCGGTGTGCTCGCGGCACCACGAGTTGCCGGCGAAATTCTGTCGCTGGCTCTTGCAGCGCGTGGATCGAATGGCGAGCGAAGAGATCTACGTCACCCACAAAGAAATTGCGAACAGGCTGGGTGTGCGTCGTGAAGGAGTGACCGAGACGGCTTCCCACCTTCAGGAGGCTGGGCTGATTCGCTACAGCCGAGGCCATATCGTGGTACTGGACCGGTTGGGGATTGAGCAGCGTGCGTGCGAGTGCCTTGGGGTGATCCAAAAGGAATATGCTCGACTCCTGGGCGTGTAGGCGCCGGCCGCATTGAAACCGGAGGAAGTATGCCCGCTACACCCAATGAGCCTGCGAAGCACTCGAAGCTGCGAAGCGATGCGGAGACGCGGCTCAAAGACGGCTCTGCTCCGCCGACCACCGGGTGGTCGGTTGGCGTCAATGCCCTTGGCCTGCTTCACAAGCTGGCCAGTTCGCCGGCCAGCGCGATCGACGCACTCAAACTACTGCATGAACTGCAGGTCCACCAGGTCGAGCTCGATCTGCAGCACGAGCAGATCGAGGCGAACCAACGTGAGCTGGTCGATGACCTGGCATGTTTCCAGCGGTTGTATGAAAACGCGCCGGTGGCCTACGTCAACTTGAGCCCCCAGCGCGATATTCTCGACTGCAACATTGCCGGAGCTCAACTGTTCGAAGTCACCCCGGACGAATTGCGGGGACGGGATATCGACAGCCTTCTGGCGCCTGCGAGCCGGCCGGTGTTCCTTCAGTTGCTGAAACGATTGCGTTCCGATGGCACCAGCGCAAGTTGTGAGGTGCAGCTCAACATCGCCTATGGCTCGGCGAAGTTTCAGGTGGTCGCGTGCGCCGCCGCCGGAGGCCATTCGTTCCTGGTTGTTTTCGTCGATCTGCCCGCGCCCAGGTAATCCAAACCCCTCAACGCAACGTATGGTCAATTCTCCGTCGCTAGCCACTCGCGTCGTTGGTATTGGCGCTTCGGCTGGAGGTTTGGCGGCTCTCGAGCAATTCCTGGGTAATGTCGCGCCATCGAGTGGGTTGGCCTTCGTCATCGTTCAGCATCTTGACCCCACGCACAAGGCGCTGCTGGCAGAGCTGTTGCAGCGGGTCACTGAAATGCCGGTGCGCGAGGCCTCGAAAAACCTGCGTGTGGAACCGAACTGCGTGTATGTGATTCCGCCGGACACCGAGATGAGCCTGGTCGGTGGACAGCTGAATCTGAAGCGCCCTCGCGAGCCGCGCGGCCTGCGGCTGCCGATCAACGTGCTTTTCTCGTCGCTCGCGAGCGATCTGGGTGAGCGTGCAATCGCCGTGGTTCTGTCGGGTATGGGTTCGGACGGGACGATGGGATTGCAAGCCATCAAGGCGGCGGGCGGCCTCACGGCCGTGCAACAACCCGACACGGCGCAGTTCGACATGATGCCGAAAAGCGCCATTGCCGCCGGATGCGGTGACATCGTTGCGCCGCCCGCGGAGCTGCCGCTGCGCATTCTGGCGTACGTCGAAAAGGTTCCGGATTCCGCCGCGGCGTCCGATGAGCGCGCGGAGAAGATGCTGGCACCCACCTACCTGAACAGCATCTTCAGGCTGTTGCAGGCACGAACGCGGCACGACTTCTCGCTGTACAAACCCAGCACTTTGCATCGGCGCATCGAGCGGCGCATGGCGATCCACAGCATCGCCACGCTGGCGGAATACACCGACTTCCTGGGGAACAACCCACAGGAAATCGACCTCCTGTTCAAAGAGCTGCTGATTGGAGTCACCAGCTTCTTTCGCGACCCGCAGGTCTGGGAGCACCTGCTCGAGGTCGCGCTGCCCCAACTGCTGGCACGGCGGGGCAGCGACAGCAAGTTGCGTGCGTGGTCTGTCGGGTGTTCGACCGGCGAGGAAGCCTATTCGCTCGCAATGGTGTTCACGGAGGCCATCCAACGGCTTCCCCGACCGAACAACTTCAGCCTGCAGATCTTCGCGTCGGACCTGAGCCCGGACGCCATTGCCACGGCGCGCCGGGGGCGATATCCAGCCTCCATCGCGGCCGACGTATCCGCGGAGCGGCTCGCGCGGTTCTTCACCGCTCATGAGCAGCACTATCAGATCAATCAGAGCATCCGCGACATGGTGCTGTTTGCGCAGCATGATGTCGTGCTCGACCCTCCTTTCACCAAGCTCGACCTGCTTGTCTGCCGCAATCTGTTGATCTATTTTGATTCGACGCTGCAGCGAAAGCTCTTGCCCCTGTTTCGCTACAGCCTGCTACCTTCGGGCCTGCTGCTGCTCGGCACGTCGGAGACGGTAGGCAAGTTCAACGCGATGTTCTCCCCGATAGGCGAGCGGAAGCTGCGCGTCTATCTACGTGAGGACAGCGGTCCCACTGGCGCTCCCGACTTTCTGATCAAGTCGCTGCCTCGAATGTCCAGGACAACCCCGGAGTATTCTTTGCCCCCGCCAAACATCCCAACTCACTCCATCGACAATCTGCAGTTGGCTGCCGACCAGATGTTGCTGCAGTTGTATGCGCCGGCCGCGGTGGTGCTCAACAGCAGCGGCGATATCGTCTACATCAGTGGGCGTACCGGCAAATATCTGGAGCCGGCGGCGGGGAAAGCCAACTGGAACTTCCACGCCATGGTGCGCGAGGGTCTGCGCGCACCGCTCGCTGATGCGCTCAAGAAAGCCGCAACGCAGCGTGAGCCACTGCACCTGAACAACCTGCAGGTACAGACACCTGGCGGCTCGCAACTCGTCGACGTCCAGGTGCAGGTGATGCAGGACCCGCAGGCGTTGCGCGGTATGACGATGATTGTCTTCCGCGACATCGCGCCGGTCCCGGCCAGTCGCCGCGGGCGCAAACCGCCCACGAGCCTGGAAGCCGCTCACGCGTTCGAGTTGCAAAGACTGGGCGATGAGATCCAGGCGCTGCGCGAGGAATCCCGTGCATCCAAGGAAGAACTGCAGTCCGCCAACGAGGAGTTGCAGTCCACCAATGAAGAACTGCAGTCGACGAACGAGGAGTTGACGACTTCCAAGGAAGAAATGCAGTCGATGAACGAAGAGTTGCAGACCATCAATTCCGAACTGCAGACCAAACTGGATGACCTCGCGCTCGCCCAGAGCGACATGCAGAACCTGCTCAACAGCACGGAGATCGCCATCCTGTTCCTGGACCAGCACCTGAATGTCAGGCGTTATACCGAGCGGGCTGCGAAGATCGTCAATGTTCGCGAGAGCGATGTCGGCCGTCCGCTCAGCGATCTCACTACCAGTCTGCAATATCCGGCGTTACATGACGATGCGCTCGAGACGCTGCGCACGATGGCATTTTCCGAGAAGCAGATTCCGACCAACGACGACCGGTGGTTCTCGGTGCGAATCCTGCCTTATCGCCGGCTGGATAACGTGATCGACGGGGTGGTGATCACCTTTGTCGATATCACCGCCACCAAGCAGGTGGAGAAGGCGCTGCGGCGGAATTCCTGATTTCGAGGGGCAGGGCCGCTGATTCCGCCGCGACCTCCCTTTGTCGCGTACCATCCGCGGCCCCATGAAAACCCCTCCCGGCCTGCAGCCACTGATCGACGACGGCGTCATCGACGAAGTCCTCCGCTCTCTCAAATCCGGCAAGGAAGCCACGGTGTACATCGTGCGCACCGGCACCCAGGCCCGCTGCGCGAAGGTGTACCGCGACATGGGCCAGCGCAGCTTCCAGAAGCGCGCGCAATACCAGGAAGGGCGCAAAGTCCGCGGCAGCCGGCAGGCCCGCGCGATGGCCAAGAGCACGCGTTATGGCCGCAAGGAAGCGGAGTCCGCCTGGAAAAACACCGAGGTGGATGCGCTGTACAAACTAGTCGAGGCGGGTGTGCGCGTGCCGAAGCCGTACGGCTATTTCAACGACACGCTGGTCATGGAGCTGGTGACGGACGCTTCGGGAGACCCGGCGCCACGCCTGGGCGAAGTGGATCTAACTGCCGAGACCGCGCGCGAGTACCACTCCTTTCTCATACGCCAGATCGTGCGCATGCTCGCCATCGGGCTGATTCACGGCGATCTGTCGGAATTCAACGTCCTGGTCGATGTGCATGGCCCGGTGATCATCGACCTGCCGCAGGCCGTGAACGCGGCGGGCAACAACGGCGCCTTCGCGCTGCTCGAGCGCGACGTGAACAACATCCGCGGCACGCTGGGGCGTTTCGCGCCGGACTTGCTGGAGACACAGTACGCGCGCGAGATCTGGGCGCTGTTCGAGGCCGGCGAGCTGCAGGCGGAAAGCGTGCTCACGGGCGTGTTCGCCCGCGAAGAAATCGCTGCCGACGCCGAAGCGGTGATGGTCGTCATCGACGACGCGCGCGAAGAAAACATCCGGCGGGAGCTGGGCCGGCTGTCTTAGTGGCGCCGACCGGCCACACGGGCCTCGATCTACATTAAGCTCTCCCCCGACCTGGGAGGGTTCATCGATGAATGGAAGATTCTGGCTGCCGGCAGTCGGCTCGTTGATTCTCTGTGCCTGTTCGCCGCGTACCACGGTGCCCGATGGTTCGCGGGTACTGGACGAAGACGTCACCTTGAGCCGCCAGGCGGACCAACCCATCGACTCCGCCACTCGCGAGTTCCCGGTGGACGATGACACCATCCTGGTGGCCATCGTCGATGAAAATCTTACCGACGTGCAGTTAGAGTTCGCGACGGTTGATTCCGAGGTGGACGCGCCGAAGCCCGTCAAAGTGGAGAACCACATGAACGGCTCGGGCGTCGAAGTGGCGTTGTTCCAAATAGCCGACGGTGCGCGCGTGCGGGTGACTCTCACCAGCGCTCAGGACTCCGTACAGCCCGGCACGGTGCACCTGCAAGTCCGGCAATTCTCCGCAGGTGCGGCGCGCGACCAAGAGTTTGCGTCGCAAGTGGGCGCATTCCGCGCGTGGTCGGCGGCCACCGACGCATCCTTCCGCGTGGACGCCGTAGAGAAAACGGGGCTTCCCGAGATACAGAAGGCGATCGACGGGCTCGGCGCCGCGCAGGGTGATGCCGCGCTTGCCGCGCACGCACGGTTGATCAAGGCGCGAATGCTCTCCTTGGTCCGGACCGACAGGGGTGAAGCCCGGGCCGAAGCGCAGCGCGCGGCGGCGGCGTTTGCAGGGCTGCCAAAGCCCGACGCACTGAACGAGGCACGCGCAAAATACCTGGAAGCGCTGGCCCTGACCGAGATCTCCCACGACCGCGAGTCAAAAGAGCCCACGGCCGATGAAGCGAAGAAGCTGGCGCGCGACCTTCTCGAGCAGATGAGCGCATCCGCCTCGGTGTTGGGCCCGATCGAGCGCGCCCGCGCAATCACCGCGCTGGCCCGTCTCGACATCCACATGATGCTGGCGGTCGACGCCAACCAGAAGTTCGAGCAGGCGCGCGCCATCTATCAGGAGAACGGT
>DASTTJ010000119.1:0-7324 GCA_035760205.1 Steroidobacteraceae bacterium
AGCGGATTACTTACTACACGACACTCGCAGGCGCGCTCGCAACCTGCGAAGCTCTGGATCACCTGGATGCCGTCGAAGTGAACCGGCTCCAGGACCTGCACAAAGAGGCCAGGTCATGAAACGTACTCCGATGACGCTGCGCGGCGCCGAGGCGCTGCGAATTGAGCTGAAACGCTTGAAGGGCGAAGACCGCCCGCGCGTCATCAAGGCCATCGCCGAGGCGCGCAGCCATGGCGACCTGTCCGAGAACGCCGAATACCACGCGGCGCGCGAGCAGCAGGGCTTCATCGAGGGCCGCATCGGCGAAATCGAGGCCAAGCTGTCCACGGCCGAGGTGATCGACACCGCGTCGCTCACCAATACCGGCAAGGTGATATTCGGCGCCACGCAGCGTCATCGGAGTCCGTTTCATGACCTGGCCTCTTTGTGCAAATCCTGGAGGCGGTTCACTTCGACTGCGTCCAGGTGATCCAGAGCTTCGCAGGTTGCGAGCGCGCCTGCGAGTGTCGTGTAGTAAGTAATCCGCTTGTGCACTGCTTCGCGGCGGATCGAGTTCGACTCGAGGATGGCGGTTTTGCCTTCCGTGGTGTTCACGATCATCGCGAAGTCGTCGTTCTTGATCATGTCGACGATGTGCGGCCGTCCCTCACGCACTTTGTTGGCGCGTTTACAGGCGAACCCCGCGTCGGTGATGGCCTTGGCGGTCCCTTCGGTGGCCGCGAGCTCAAAGCCATGTTCGATGAGCTTCCTGGCCAGCACGACCGCGCCCGGCTTGTCACGCTCGCGCACGCTGATGAGCACCACACCTGAACGGGGCAGCGTGACGCCCGAGGCGGCTTGCGCCTTGGCGTAGGCTTCGCCGAAAGTCCGGCCGGTGCCCATGACTTCGCCCGTGCTCTTCATCTCGGGCCCCAGGATCGGATCGGCTTCGGGGAACTTGGTGAACGGGAACACGGCTTCTTTCACCGAGAAGTAAGGCGGGATCACCTCGGTAACGTTTTCCATCGTCTTCATCTTCTTGCCGGTCATGACCCGCGCGCCGATCTTGGCGAGCGGCACGCCGGTGGCCTTGGAGACGAACGGCGCGGTCCGCGAGGCGCGTGGATTCACCTCGAGCACGTAGATGATGCCGGCCTGAATCGCGAACTGGATGTTCATGAGACCGATGACATTGAGCGCCTTGGCGAGCTTGCGGGTCTGCTCCCGCAGCTCGGCCTGGATCTCGGGGGACAGGCTGTTGGGCGGCAGTGAACATCCGGAGTCGCCCGAATGCACACCCGCCTGCTCCACGTGTTCCATGATGCCGCCGATCAATACGTCTTCTCCGTCACAGCAGGCATCGACGTCCACTTCGATGGCGACGTCGAGGAAGCGATCGAGCAGCACGGGGCTGTCGTTGGACACCTTGACCGCCGTAGTCATGTACGTGCGCAAGTCGTCTTCGTTGAAGACGACTTCCATGGCGCGACCGCCGAGCACATAAGAGGGACGCACCACCAGAGGGAACCCCACCGTTCGAGCCAGCGCCACTGCCTGATCTTCGGTGCGCGCGGTGGCGTTCGCAGGCTGCTTGAGCCCGAGATTCTTCACCAGCACCTGAAAGCGCTCGCGGTCCTCCGCCATGTCGATCGAATCCGGCGACGTGCCGATGATGGGTGCCCCTGCCGCTTCGAGCGCGCGAGACAGCTTCAGCGGAGTCTGACCACCGTACTGAACGATGACACCTTCCGGCTGCTCCTTGGCGATGACTTCCAGCACGTCTTCGAGCGTCAGAGGCTCGAAGTACAGGCGATCGGAAGTGTCGTAGTCCGTAGAGACCGTCTCCGGATTGCAATTGACCATGATGGTTTCAAAGCCGTCTTCGCGTAACTGCAGCGCGGCGTGCACGCAGCAGTAGTCGAATTCGATGCCCTGGCCAATGCGGTTCGGGCCGCCACCCAGGATCATGATCTTGCGCTTCTTGGTGGGCAGCGCTTCGCACTCTTCTTCATAGGTTGAATATAGATAGGCGGTGGAGGTGGCGAACTCCGCCGCGCAGGTGTCCACACGCTTGAACACCGGGCGGATATTGAGCGCGTGCCGCTTGGCGCGAATGGCAGCCTCGCCGGCATTGGTCAGCGTACCGAGCCGGCTATCCGAGAAACCCTTGCGCTTGAGGTCGCGCAGACGGTCGGTTTCGAGCGAAGCCACACCACCCTCACGCACCTGGGCTTCTTCGACGATGAGGTCTTCGAGCTGCGCGAGAAACCACGGATCGATGTACGAGAGTTCTTCGATGCGTTCGCGCGACCAACCGGCACGGAACGCGTCCGCGACGTACAGCAGGCGATTCGGCCCGGGAGCGCGCAGTTCGTAAGCCAGCTTGTCGCGATCTTCCTCGGTCAACGGCATTTCCTTGAACTGCTCGTTGAGACCGTCGAGCCCGGTTTCGAGTCCGCGTAACGCCTTCTGCAGCGACTCCTGGAAGGTACGCCCGATCGCCATGACTTCGCCCACAGACTTCATCTGCGTGGTCAATCGCGAATTCGCCGCCGGAAATTTTTCGAACGTGAAGCGCGGAATCTTCGTGACCACGTAGTCGATGCTGGGCTCGAAGGACGCCGGAGTGGCGCCGCCCGTGATGTCGTTCTTGAGTTCATCGAGCGTGTAGCCGACGGCCAGCTTCGCGGCGATCTTGGCAATGGGAAATCCCGTGGCCTTGGACGCCAGCGCCGAAGATCGCGACACGCGCGGATTCATCTCGATGACCAGTAGTCGTCCGTCCTTCGGATTTACCGCGAACTGAACGTTCGAGCCCCCGGTGTCGACGCCGATCTTGCGCAGCACCGCGATCGACGCGTTGCGCATGCGCTGGTATTCCTTGTCCGTGAGCGTCTGCGCCGGCGCGACGGTGATCGAGTCGCCGGTGTGCACGCCCATGGGATCGAGGTTCTCGATCGAGCAGACGATGATGCAGTTGTCGTTCTTGTCACGAACGACTTCCATCTCGAATTCCTTCCAGCCGATCACCGATTCTTCGATGAGGACTTCGGAAGTGGGCGAAGCATCCAGGCCGCGCTCGACGATCTGTTCAAATTCTTCGCGGTTGTAGGCGATGCCGCCGCCCGAGCCACCCATGGTGAACGACGGA
The DNA here is from genome assembly GCA_035760205.1 of Steroidobacteraceae bacterium. GTDB lineage: Bacteria > Pseudomonadota > Gammaproteobacteria > Steroidobacterales > Steroidobacteraceae > CADEED01. Next base: position 3,131 of record DASTTJ010000119.1, read on the forward strand.
CGAATGACGCAAGGAAATCCGAGGCTCGGCTGAATCTCTACCGCCTGAGCGAGTGTGTGGGCCACGGCGGCCCGCGGGCACTCGAGGCCGATTTCACGCATGGCGTTACGGAACAATTCGCGGTCCTCGGCCATGTCGATGGCCTCGCGCGATGCGGCGATGAGCTCGACGCCATGGCGCGCCAGCACGCCTTCGCGCACCAGGTCGAGCGCGGTGTTCAGCGCCGTCTGGCCGCCCATGGTTGGCAGCAACGCGTCGGGTTCTTCCTTCTCGATGATGCGCGCCAGCGTGCGCCAGTTGATGGGCTCGATGTAGATCGAATCGGCCATTTCCGGGTCGGTCATGATCGTCGCCGGATTCGAGTTCACGAGGATGACCCGGTAACCCTCTTCGCGCAGCGCCTTGCAGGCCTGTGCCCCGGAGTAATCGAACTCGCAGGCCTGGCCGATGATGATCGGGCCGGCGCCAATGATCAGGATGCTTTTGATGTCGGTACGTTTTGGCATGAATCTTCCGGCTCGGGCTCAGGCCGCCTGGTTTGGCGGCTTGCCGCTGGTGCGGACCCGGAGCTTTTGTTGTAAGCGCCTCAGCATGAGGTGAACGAAGCGGTCGAACATCGCGCCCATTTCCTGCGGGCCCGGACTGGCTTCCGGATGACCTTGGAAACTGAACGCCGGACGATCGACGCGCGCGATGCCTTGCAGCGAGCCATCGAACAACGAGCGGTGTGTTGCCTTGAGCGTGGACGGCAGGTCGCTTTCGTCGACCGCGAAGCCATGATTCTGGCTGGTGATGAACACGCGGCCGGTGTCGAGATCCTGCACCGGATGATTTGCGCCATGATGGCCGAATTTCATCTTCATGGTGCGCGCGCCGCTCGCCAGCCCTAACAACTGGTGCCCCAAGCAGATGCCGAAAGTGGGCATATCCGCCACCACGAGCGCGCGGATTGCTTCGATGGCGTAGTCGCAGGGCTCCGGATCGCCAGGGCCGTTCGACAGAAACACACCATCGGGATCGAGCGCGAGCACCTCTTCAGCCGACGTCTGCGCAGGTACCACCGTCATCCGGCAACCTCGGTCGGAGAGCATGCGCAGGATGTTGCGCTTCACGCCGTAGTCGTAGGCGACCACGTGCAGCCGCTGATGCGCTCGCATCACCGGGCGGTTTTCCGGCTGCCAGAGACTGCCTTCGTTCCACTGGTAGCTGCGCTTGGTGGTGACCACCTTGGCGAGGTCCATGCCCTTCAGGCCCGGGAATTTTTTTGCCAGGCGGACGGCCGCGGCGGGATCCATCTTCTCGCCGGTCATGATGCAGCCGGCCTGGGCGCCCTTCTCGCGCAGGATCCGCGTGAGCTTGCGCGTGTCGATGCCGGAGATGGCAACGACCTTGTGACGGGTGAGGAATTCGCGCAGGTCTTCGTTCTTGCGCCAGTTGCTGGCGAGCGGCGGAACGTCTCTAACTACCAGTCCCGCGGCGTAGGCCGTCGGAGACTCGAGATCTTCGGGCGTGGTGCCCGTGTTCCCTATGTGTGGATAGGTCAGAGTCACGATCTGTCGTGAATACGACGGATCGGAAAGAATTTCCTGATAACCGGTCAGCGCGGTATTGAAAACGACTTCGCCAGTAGTGTTGCCTTTGGCGCCGATAGACTGGCCGTTGAAGATCGTTCCATCTTCAAGAGCCAGAACCGCGGTTACAGTCACGCGGGAACTCCCCTCGAGCTCAAGCAAGCCCGATAAAACTCGAATTTAAGTGGATGCTCTCTCCGCGGAGCGTACATGCACAAAGCGGGAGGACTTCTCTCGAAGATCCTCCCGCCCTGCGTTGGACTAACCCGTTTCGGATTAGGCGGCAATTTTACGAAGCGCGCCCCGGGGTGTCCACGAAACTTCTTGCCCGTTTCGTGAGAAATGCGCGCGGAAAGTTCTAATGAATTGAAGCGAAAGGTGTTCTAACCGATTGTTTTTAATCCAAGTACGTTAGCCATGGTGTATCGGCCCGGCTTTTGCGCCGCAAGCCAGACAGCCGCCCGGATCGCTCCATTGGCAAAGATTGACCGGTCAGTTGCCTCGTGACCGACCGTCAACCGCTCGCCCGGCCCGGCGAACAGCACTGTATGGGTACCCACAATGTCGCCCGCGCGGACGCTCGCGATGCCGATTTCTCCGTCGCGTCGCGCACCCTGACCGGCTCGTCCCGTCAACGTGTCTTCCTTGGAATCGAGCCCGCGAGCCATGGCCGCACTTTCCGCCAGCGCCAACGCGGTGCCCGAGGGCGCGTCCAGCTTGTGCTTGTGATGCGCCTCGACGATTTCGATGTCGAATTCTGCCGGCAGACTGCGTGAAGCAATTCGCACCAGCTCCTGCGCCACCGCTACACCAATGGAGGTGTTAGGAGCCACCAGCACCGCGATATCGCGCGAAGCCGCGGCAACGCGCGCCTCGAACTCGGCGCCGTGGCCGGTGGTGCCGATGATGATGGGCACGCGCGCGGCGCGGCAGACATTGAGCGCCCGCAGGCTCAGGTCGGGGCGCGAAAAATCGATGGCTACCTGCGCCTTCGCGAGGTCGGGAGGTAGTTCGTCGAGCACGCGTACGCCAAGCGCCTTCACGCCGGCGATTTCGCCCGCGTCCAGTCCCGCAGACTTGCTGCCTGGGGACGCTACCGCCGCGACGACTTCGAGTGACTTGGCCAAAACACTCGCGCGCACGATGGCTATGCCCATGCGGCCGGTGGCACCGATCAATACAGCTGTCGTCACAATCGCTCCCTTTCACAACTCACGCCGACAGTGTGCCGCAGCGCGCGCAGTCGTGCGAGACTGCCGCCCCATGATACGCATCGGCATATTGGGCGCGGCCCGGATCGCACCACGCGGCATCGTGACTCCGGCCAACGCGCTGCTCGGCGCGGAAGTGGTCGCCATCGCGGCGCGCAATCTCGAACGCGCGCAGGATTTCGCCGCGCACCACTCGATCCCAATGGCTTTCGGTAGTTATGCAGAGCTGATCGCCCGCGATGACATCGACCTGGTGTACGTCGCCCTGCCACCGTCGGCGCACCTTTCGTGGTGTTCGGCCGCGCTCGCCAGCGGCAAACACGTGCTGGTCGAAAAACCTTTTGCCAGCAACGCACAGGATGCCGTGCAGATGGTGGCCGCGGCACGCCTGGCCGGCCGGCATCTCATCGAAGGGTTCCACTACCGCTTTCACCCGCTGTTCGAGCGCACCCTCGCGGCGCTGCGTAACGGGGACATCGGAAAAATCCGGCACATCGAGGCCGTGTTCAATGCGCAACTGCCCGACACGCCGGGTGAGTTGCGATACATCGAGGCCCTCGGCGGCGGCGCGTTGATGGACCTCGGCTGTTATTGCATGCACTGGATTCGCACCGTGGCCGGCGATGAGCCCACGGTGGTCGGCGCCAGCGCCCGTTGCGCAACGGTCGGTGTCGACCTCGAAATCAAGGCCGATCTTGCATTCACCAGCGGCCCCACCGCCACGCTGCAGTGTTCGATGCAACCCGCGGATGGCGTCCTCTCGCGGTATCTGCGTGTACATGGCGATCGCGGCGTCCTCGAACTGGAAAACCCCGTGTCGCCGCATTCAGGCTCGACGCTGTCCATCGAATCGGCGGATTCCCCGATGCCGCAACTGGTTTCCGGCGGTGACACCACGTTTCATTTCCAATTGCGCCACGTCATCGAGGTCATCGAGGGCCGCACACAACCCCTCACCGGCGGCGATGACGCCATCGGCAACATGCGCGCCATCGACGCCATCTACCGCGCCGCGGGCTTGAAGCCGCGCGGTCTGCCCGGCTGACCCGCCAGGGATGACATGAGTGCCGCGCGATACATCCTCGCGCTCGATCAGGGCACCACGAGCTCGCGCGCTCTGCTGTTCGACGCAGCCGGCCACGTGGCCGCGCTGGCCCAACGCGAATTCACGCAGCACTTTCCAAAGCCCGGCTGGGTCGAACACGACGCGCTCGAAATCTGGGATACACAGCGCGCCACTATTCGCGAGGCGCTCCTGGCAGCCCACGCGGCACCTCGCGATATTGCGGCGGTCGGCATCACCAACCAGCGCGAGACCAGCATGCTCTGGGAGCGCGCCAGCGGCGAGCCCATCGCGCGCGCGATCGTCTGGCAGGATCGGCGTACCAGCGACCTGTGCGCGCAACTCAAAT
>DASTTJ010000120.1:0-10430 GCA_035760205.1 Steroidobacteraceae bacterium
GTCTTCGTTGTGCGGTGGCAGGCCTTCGAGCAGCGGAATCTGGCCGCTGAAGTTCGCGCCCACGGTGTCCATGATGTATTTGCCGACCTTGCCGCTGCCGTTGGCGACACCGGAATTCAGCAGGATGCGCACCGATTCGAGTGCGCTGGCTGCCAGCACCACCACGCGGGCTTTCACCCGGTGTTCGGCGCCGGTCTTGCGATCGATATACACGACGCCTTCGGCACCGCCGTCCTTGCGCTTCGTGACGGCCCGCACCATGGCGTCGGTCACGATGTCGAGATTGCCGGTGTCCATCGCCGGCGGCAGGTGCACCGTGGTGGATTGGTAGTTAGCCCGTATGGAGCAGCCACGGCCGCAGGGCGTAGCCCAGAAGCAGGCGGCGCGTTTCTGCATGTCGGCCGCCAGGATGGCCTGCGCTTTCTCGTTGCCCGGATGCAGTAGTTTGGGCAGGCGCGTGTGGTCCAGCCGCTGCGTGAGCACGGCCCGGTGGCCGGCGATAACAGGAATCCGCAGCTTCGCGGCGCGCTTGCGCACCAGCAGGTCGCTGACACGCGGCTTCGGCGGCGGCAACAACACACCCGGAGAGGAATTCGGTGTGTTCTCAAGGCCCTCATTGGAACCATACACACCGATGAGCATTTCGACCTTGTCGTAGTACGGAGCGAGGTCTTCATAACTCATCGGCCAGTCGAACCCGAGGCCGTCGCGCGTGTGCGGCTTGAAGTCGTATGGGCCATTGCGCAGGGAAATGCGGCCCCAGTGATTCGTGCGCCCGCCCAGCATGCGCGAGCGCCACCAGACGAACTGCCGGGCGGGATCGTCCGATGCGCTGGTGTAAGGCTCGCCAGGGACCTGCCAGCCGCCGTCGATCGTGGCGTCCCAGAAGCCGAACGGTTTCTCCGGTGTTCCAGCGCCGCGCAGAGGCGCATCGGCGTTGATCTGCATCATGGGAGTTTCGGTGGCCGGTTGATAATGCCTCCCGGCCTCGAGCATCAGCACCCGAGCGCCGTCCATGGTCAGGGTGTAGGCGGTTTGTCCGCCCGCGGCTCCTGATCCGACAACGACTACGTCATAGGTGTTCTTGTCGGCATCCGCAGCTGAAATGAATGACATATTGGGCCTGGATTGTAGGTGCGGTGCCTTGCGCGCTCATAGTCTAAAACTATGCGGTCTCGGGCTACGCTGCGCCGCACTCTGTTACCAGACCGGCGCAGCCGGCAAGCGATTCTTCAATTGAGCGCACACCGGTTCGGCCGACGACAACTGCTTCAGGGCGCGATGGCCGCCGCGTTGCCGTTGAGTCTCTATGGTTGCGCCGGCGACAAATCGGGAAAGCGCCAGCCGTTGCTCGTGGGCGGCCTGCCGGTGACCTGCAATCTCACGCTGCCCGTCGCCTGCACGGCAAAAACCGCGAGCATCAAGGCGGGCACCGCGAGCAACGACTTCGAGTTCGAATCCAGCAAGTACAGCGGCTGGCCTGAAATCAAAGAGTCGCTCATGTCAAACCGCATCCAGGCGGCATACATGCTCGCGCCGCTGGTGATGGATCTCGCCGACAAGAAGATTCCCGTGAAGATCGTATCGCTCGGTCATCGCTCGGGCGCGGTGATCATGGTGCGCACGGATTCGGCGTACCACAAATTCTCCGACCTTCGCGGCAAGCGCATCGCCATCCCGAGCCGCTTTGCCGTGGATTTCCTGTTCTTGCGCAAGATGCTCACGCGCGAAAGCATGACGCCGAAGGACATCGAGATCGTTGAAATGCCCCCGCCCGACATGCCGGCTGCGTTGTATGCGAATGCAGTCGACGCCTACTGCACGGGCGAACCTTTCGGAGCTTCCGCGCAGCGTGCGGGTTACGCACGCGTCCTGCGCATGACGCGCGATGAGTGGCGCAACTACATCTGCTGTTGTCTCACGGTGCGCGAGGAATTGATCGCCGAAAACCCCGCCATGGTCCAGGACCTGGTGAATCAGGTGCAGGGTGCTGGCCAGTGGCTGGACGAGAAGCAGGCCAACCGCGACAAGGCGGTGGCCATCGCCGCGGGCAAGGGGTTCTTCAACCAGGACCCGAACATATTGAAGTTCGTGATGGAGAATCCGACCGATCGGGTGACCTATGGCGACTTACGCATGATCCGCGAGGAGTTCGAGGACCTGATGCAGCTGTCCATTCAGGCGGGCACGATCAAACACCCCATTCCGTACGAGACTTACATCGACGAACGATTCGTGCGCGCGCAGAAGCCTGCCGTCATACCGCTGTGATCCGCCGAACCGTACTGCTGCTGTTGTTAGGCTCGGGCGTGGCTTTCGCGGCGCCGGCCTCGAACGATCCAGATTCGGGCGCGATGAAGGCCGGCGTGCTGAGCCCGGTCATGGCGGCGCCCGAAATCAAGTTGCAGGGTTCCGACGGCCAGGCGCTAAACCTCGCGCGCTATCGCGGCAAAGTGGTTTTGCTGGCGTTCGGCTTCAGCTCCTGCGGCGAAGTCTGCCCGATCACGCTGGCCACGCTCGCGGGTGCGCGTAAGAAACTGGGCGAGGCGGCCGCCAACGTAAAAGTGGTGTACGTGACGGTGGACCCGGAACGCGACGATGCAGCGCGCATGAAGAAGTACCTGGCGAGCTTCGATGCCACTTTCGTGGGCGGAGTGGGCTCGCGTGCCGAAATCGACGCCGCGCAGAAGAGTTACGGCATCAGTTCCACGAAGCAGGTGTATCCCGACGGCAACTACACCATCGGTCATTCCTCATCTATCTACATGATCGATCGCGCCGGTGGACTGAGGGCAGTCATGCCTTATGGCCATACCGTTGATGACTTCGTGCATGACCTCAAGATCCTGCTGCGCCAGTGAGTCCGGAAAAGAAAGCGACGCGCCGCGCGTGGATCGCGACGCCCCTGCTGGCCGCCGTGTTGCTGCTGGGATGGGCGGGCTTCGCGCCCGTCAGCGTGCCTTCGCGCGACGAGCTGTTCGAAATTCCGAAGGGCACCTACGCACGTCGCATGGCCGGTGACAAGGTGGAGATCCTGCCGTCGCAAATCCGCCTGACGCTGGGACTCAACGACGTGTTGTTGCTGCGCAATCTCGACGATGTACCGCAGGTTTTCGGGCCAACGATCATGATGCCTGGCCAGAGTTTTCGGCTGCCGTTTGAAAAAGCGTCCAGCTACGACTTCGCGTGCACCGCGCACGCGAGTGGACAGATGACGGTGCTCGTCGAGCCGTATCCGGCGATGCCGTGGTCGAAAATTCGGTGGCGCTTCTTTAAGTGGTGGGAGAACAGGACAACATGAAGGGTCTCAAACAATCCCTGCCGTCGATCGTCGTGATCGCGGTGGTGGTGGGTATCTGGTGGGCGGCGGTGGTCGCGACCCAGAGCGCGATATTTCCCACGCCATGGCAGGTCGTCACCGGCACGCTGGAGCTCGTGGAAGACGGCACTTTGTGGGAACACATCGGTGCGTCGCTGATGCGTGTAGGTGCGGGTTTCGGTATCGCGGTACTGCTGGCCATTCCGCTCGGACTCTGGATGGGCTGGGTGCGTGGCGCGTATGTGACGTTGAACCCGGTGTTCCAGATACTGCGGCCGATCTCTCCCATCGCCTGGATCCCGATCGCCATTCTCTGGTTCGGCGTGGGTAATGCGTCGCCTATCTACCTGATCTTCATCGCCTCGGTGTTTCCGATGATCGTGCAGACCACCTCGGGTGTGCACACCATCGAGAAGCGCTTCCTGCGCGCCGCGGAAAATTTCGGCGTATCGCGCAAGAAGCTCTTTCTGCAGGTGGTGTTCCCGGCGACGCTGCCGCAGATCATCGTCGGCATGCGCATCGGCCTGGGCGTAGCCTGGCTGGTCGTGGTCGCCGCCGAGATGATCGCGCTGCGTTCGGGTCTGGGCTATCTCATCATCGATTCGCGCAATGCCGGCAACCGCTATGACCTGGTCATCGCCGGCATGATCATCATCGGCCTGATCGGCCTCGCGCTCGATGGAATCATGAGGTTGCTGGAAAGCATGAAAGTTGTCAGGTGGCGTTATGCGCACTAAGCCTGCTTCAATAAAAATTGGCGTACAGAACGTCCGCAAGGGTTTCGACAACGACAAGGTTCGCCTGCAGGTCATCGAAGGTCTCGACTTCGAAGTGCGTGAGGGCGAATTTATCGCCATCGTCGGCCCGTCAGGCTGCGGCAAGACCACCTTGATGAACATCATGTCGGGGTTCCTGGCGCCCGATACCGGCGCGATCTTGGTCGACGGCCTGCCGCGCCAGAAGCCGAATGCAAAAGGCGTCCTGATCACGCAGCAGGGCTCGGTATTTCCGTGGCTCACCGTGAAGCAGAACCTGCTGTTCGGGCTGCCCGACGGCATGCCGAACCGCGAAGCGCTCGCCGACGAATACGCGGCCCTGGTCGGGCTCAAGGGATTCGAGAACAACTATCCGCACGAGCTGTCCGGTGGCATGTTGAAACGCGCGGAGATCGCGCGCGCGCTGGTGGTGAAGCCCGAGATCCTCTACATGGACGAGCCGTTTTCGGCGCTCGATGCGCTGATGAGCCTGCGCATGCAAAACGAGCTGTTGCGCATCCTCGCGATCGAGAAGCACACCGTCATGCTCATTACTCACGACGTCGAAGAAGCCATTCACCTGGCAGATCGCATCCTGGTATTGAGCCCGCGTCCGGCGCGCATCCAGGCGTCTTTTGAGGTGCCCTTCGCGCATCCGCGCCGCGTGTCGAGCCCGGAAGCACAGGCGCTGCGCGTGGCGATTCTCGGGGAGCTCGGCGTCGCCGAGACCGTGTAGGTGGCCGGTACGGCCGACAATCGGCCACCTGACTGTCGGGAAGTGGCGACCAGTGCCCACCGCGCCCTGGACTAGCTATTCTTGCCGCATCCTCCGACTCAGGGGTTTCCATGAAGTCATTGATGACGCTTGCGGCGTTGCTCGCGGTCAGCACGACTGTATTCGCCGCAGTGACGGTGGTGCCAACTGCAGATGTTGCGGGCGCCAAGGATCCTGCCTACCTGGGGCGATTTGCCGGGGCGAAAGCGCTGACCTACACCGCAACGGATTTCGATTCGCTCACATTGCCACTGTCCGCGCTCGCGGCGGTTCCCGGTCAGAGGGACGGTCGCAACAACCAGGTGTTCGCTCCTGTAAAGAAGCTCGAGCTGGAAGGCCGACGAACTCATCTCGTCTACCTGTTGCCCGATGGCACGGCGCCGCTGGCGGCCATCCGCAACTATCAGAATGCCACGACGGCCAAAGGCGGCAGGTCGCTGTTCGAATGCAAGGACACCGAATGCGGCGGCGGGCAGAACATGTCGACGGGTGGGGGCGGACGCCAGAGTCTCGCGATGTACATCTGGCCCAAGGAGAAGATCACCGACAAGATGTACAGCGGCGCGCAGTGCGCGTTGTCGCAGAGGATTACCGAGCAGCGTTTCACAGCGCTTGAAGTGCCAGCCGCCAAGGCCCATGTCGCCGTACTCGCATTCACCTCCAAAGCCGACGGCGAGTGCAAGAATTTCAACGGACGAACCTTCGTCATGGTCGACACGCTGGAGACCAAGGCGATGGCGCAAACCATGGATTCTCCGACTGCGGATGAAATGGTGGCCGCGATAACCACGTCGGGCCGCGTCGCGCTGTATGGAATCCTGTTCGACTCCAGCAAGGCGGAGGTGAAGCCTGAATCGAAAGACACCATGGCGGAAATCGGCAAGCTGCTGGCGGCGAACAAGACGCTCAGGCTGCTCGTCGTGGGGCACACTGACAACGTCGGCGGCTTCCCCGCGAACCTCGAGTTGTCGAAGAAGCGGGCCGATGCCGTGGTGACCCAGCTGATCAGCCAGTACAAGGTCGACGCGAAGCGCCTGCAGGCTTTTGGCGTAGCCTACGCGAGCCCCGTGGCATCCAACGTCGAGGAAGCGGGCCGCGCGCGCAACCGGCGCGTCGAGCTGGTGGCCAACAACTGATCTCCGTCTAACTACCTGACCGGTGCCGCGCCTTTCCTCACGGCGCGGCGACCTGCCCCGGACGAGACAATTCTCCTGTCCCGGGCCAGGCGTTTCCCTCCGGCAAATAATCTGATTATTATTCCGCGTGGTCGCGCGCCTGCGTGATAGCGTAAGAGGCTCATGTCCGAAAACATCAACCTGACCCAGTCGCTCGTGCAAAGGCTCGGGTCGTCCATCGTCCGGGGCGAATTGCCCGCGGGAAAGCCGCTGCCCATCGAGGCGGAACTCGGCAAGAAGTTCGGCGCGAGCCGGACCGTGATGCGCGAGGCGGTGAAGATCCTCTCTACCAAAGGGCTCATTGGCCAACGGCCGCGCGTCGGCACCTACGTTCACCCTGAAGAAAAGTGGGACTTGCTCGATGCCGAAGTCCTGAAATGGATTCTCGACCGTCATTTCTCCCACAAGCTGGTGCGGGAATTCCTCGAAGTCCGCATCGGCATCGAGCCGGCCGCCGCGGCGCTAGCCGCCACCAATGCAACGGATGAAGACAAAGAGCTGCTCAGACAGAAGCTGGAAAAGATGAAAGCCGCGAACGAGGGACATTTCGATCCCGTGTCGGCCGACATTGCGTTTCACGCGACCATTCTCGAGATCAGCCACAACCGTTTCTTCCACCAGCTCACGCCCATAATCGAAACCGCGCTGCGTTTTTCCATTCGCCTGACTAACAAGGTGAAGGGAACGTTGCCCGATTACGACGCCCACGAAAAAATCTATCGCGCGATCCGCAACGGCAATTCGGAAGCCGCTTTTCGCGCCTGCCGCGAGCTCATCAAGGAAGCGCTGATGCTCGTCATCAAGACCGACAAGACAAAGACCTGACGCGCGGAGCACCGGTTTTTCATGCCGTCGACAACCGCAGTGGCATTTCAGCCGCTGCCGAAAATCCGGCCAACTACAGCACCGAGATGGACGTCACTCGATCGATGGAGCCCGCGAAGGAAGCCAACATTCACGTGCTGCTCGGTTTTCACAACGTCGCTGATTGGGCCGATCCGCAGAAGCAAACCATCCCGGCGGCGAGGGCGACCAATACCGGGGATGCCGGCAGGCCGGCGCGGCGCTCGCCAAGGTCAGGATGCGATTCAAGACTGACATCATTGTCGTCGAGGTTTCGTATCCCTGGACTCTGCGCGACGCGGGTGACCAGGCACCGAATCTGCTGGGTGAAGACTCGCTGCTGCGCGGTTATCCTGCGACGCCCAGCGGTCAGCAGCGCTTCATGAACGATGTCGTGCGCATGACCCTAGAGGCTGTCGGAGTGGGCGTCGTCCATTGGGAACCGGCCTGGGTTTCCACGAGCTGCGCCACGCGCTGGGGAACGGGATCGCATTGGGAAAACGCGACGTTGTTCGATTTTCGCAAGGGAAACGAGCTGACGCCCGCCGCGGACTTTCTCGAGGCGATCCGCGCGGAGTGATTCGGCACCGGGAGTCTAAATGCGCCTGAAAGTGGGATTGTTGGGAATTGGCAAGATTGCTCGCGATCAGCACATCCCCGCGCTGAACGCGAATCCGCGTTTCGAGCTGGCGGCCTGCGCGAGCCGCAACGCGACAGTCGATGGCGTGCCGACCTTTGCGGATCTCGCGGCCATGCTGGCCGCGGTTCCCGAGTTGCATTGCATCTCCATCTGCACGCCGCCCCAGGCGCATTTCGATGCGGCGTTGATTTCACTTCGCGCCGGCAAACACGTGATGCTGGAAAAACCACCGGCGGCCACCACGCGGCAGATCGCGCTGCTGGCCGACGAAGCCGCCCGCCGTGGCCGCACGCTGTTCCAGACATGGCATTCGCGTTTCGCCGCCGGAGTGGACGCGGCGCGCGAATTCCTGAGCACGCGTCAGTTGGTGAGCGGCAAGATCGTCTGGAAGGAAGACGTGTATCACTGGCACCCTGGCCAGCGCTGGATATGGGAGCCAGGTGGGTTCGGCGTGTTCGATCCGGGTATCAACGCGCTGTCGCTGCTCACCGAAATTCTGCCGAACGACGTTTGCGTCGAATCGGCAGTGCTCGAGTTTCCAGAGAACCAGCAGTCGCCGATCGCGGCAAACGTGGCGCTGCGCACCGAAGACGGCATCAAGATTGGCGCCGAATTCGACTTCCGTCAGAAGGGCGAGCAAAGCTGGGACATCGAGTTGGTGACCACCACGGGCAAACTCAAGCTGGCGGGTGGTGGCGCCGAACTTTCCATCGACGGCACGGCAGTCACACGGGACGCGAGCATGGCGGGCGAGTATCCGCGGCTCTATCAACGTTTCGCCGCACTTTGCGAAGCGGGCAAATCGGAAGTGGACTGGCGGCCCTTCCAACTCGTCGCGGACGCCTTCCTCATAGGCGAGCGCCGCATCGTCGCACCCCACAAGATCTGACATGGGCACTGCGCGATGGTCACCCTGACACCTCCCGCGGCATTCATCGCCGGCGACTGGGGCACGAGCAATCTCACACTCGCGCTCTGCGATGAAGACGGCCAGGCGCTCGAAACGCGCAAAGGCCCAGGGGCCGCCGATGCCCGGGGCCGGTTCGCCCTGGTGTTCGACGAATTGACCGCGGACTGGCTGGCAACGCACGGGCCGCTGCCGGCTGTGCTCTGCGGCATGGTGGGCTCGGCGTTCGGGTGGCGTGAGGCGCCCTATCTACTCTGCCCTGCAGACCTCTACGAGCTTGCGGACGACACCGTGACGCCGCGCGATGGGGTGCGCATCATCAGCGGCATGAGCTGTACCAACCCGCTCGGCGCACCCGACGTATTGCGCGGCGACGAAATGCAGCTGTTCGGCGCATCGTGCGTTCTCGGCGCCATGGAGGCTGGCAAACACCTCGTCTGCATGCCCGGTACTCACACCAAGTGGGTGTCAATGAACGAGAGTGTGGTGCAGGAATTTCTCACCGCACCGACCGGCGAGCTGTTCGCGATGCTCTGTGAACATAGTGTGCTGGTGCGCGACAAGACCACTCCCATCGAACATCACCCCCGCGACTTCGAGCGTGGCCTCGCGGAATCGGCGAAGAACCCGGATGTCCCAGTGCTGCATCGGCTTTTTCAAAGCCGCAGTCTGCGTCTCGACAAACAACTTTCCCCCGAGGGTGCTGCCTCCTGGATGTCGGGCTTGCTCATTGGCACGGACGTCAAGGGTGCTCTTGCGCTGTTCTCGCAGCAAGATGCCAGGGCCCCGGTATACGTCATTGGAACCCCCCAACTCACTGCGTCTTATGCTCTGGCACTGTTGCACGTGGGACGCACGGCTGTGCAGATCGAAGGATCGAAGGCCGCGCTCGCCGGACTCGGTCAAGTATTTCGAGAACAGGAGCGGAAGAAAGCATGAGCACCTCCCCCGAGCTCATCGCCATACTTCGTGGCCTCACCCCCGCGCGCGCGCCGGAAGTCGGCGCCACACTGGTTGGCTGCGGCTTCCGAACCATCGAAGTGCCGCTGAATTCACCCGAGCCCTTCGACACCATCAAACTGCTGGCGCAGGCGCACGGCGCTTCCTGCCTTATCGGCGCCGGTACGGTGCTGACCCCCGCTGAGGTAGATAGGGTGCACGGCGCGGGCGGCCGCCTGGTGGTCGCGCCGAACTGCGACGGTGAGGTCATCCGCAGGGCGATGGAGCTGGGCATGCGTGTTCTGCCTGGTATCGCTACCGCCACCGAAGCGTTCACCGCGCTGCGCCACGGCGCCAACGGGCTCAAACTTTTTCCCGCGTCGAGTTATGGCGCAGGACATCTCAAAGCGCTGAAATCCGTGCTCCCCAAGCACGTAAAGATCTATCCAGTCGGCGGGATTGGCTCGCAGGACATCGCCACTTGGCTTGCGTCAGGCGCGGATGGCTTCGGATTTGGCGGTGAACTTTTCAAGCCGGCGTATACACTCGCCGAGCTGACGAAGCGCGCGCAGGACCTTCAACAGGCACTGCGCCTGGCAATGGAAAAAAACTAACGGCGTCCATCGATGCCGCAGCTGCAGGGGGTCGACGTGAATCTGGCAACTCTGGACATCGCCATTGTGGCGATCTACGCGGTCGGAATTTTTGTGCTGGCGCAGTGGGTGTCGCGCGAGAAGGGCGCACATGAAAAAAACGCGCAGGACTATTTCCTCGCCAGTCGAGCATTGCCCTGGTGGGCCATCGGCACTTCGCTGATCGCCGCGAACATTTCCGCCGAGCAGATCATCGGCATGTCCGGCTCGGGCTACGTCATCGGTCTTGCCATCGCCTCGTACGAATGGATGGCGGCGATCACGCTGATCATCGTCGGAAAATATTTCCTGCCGATCTTCCTCAAGAACGGCATTTACACCATGCCGGAATTTCTCGAGCGACGATACAGCCCGGCCGTGCGCAACGTCATGGCGATTTTCTGGCTGATCCTCTACGTATTCGTAAACCTCACTTCCATCCTCT
>DASTTJ010000121.1:0-9705 GCA_035760205.1 Steroidobacteraceae bacterium
CCACAGACCATCGGCTATGGCCTCAACGACTCCCCGGCGGGGCTGGCCGCGTATCTGGGCGAGAAATGGCGCTCGTGGAGCGATGTCACGCCGCCGGAGGATTTCCTTTGTGCCACGCTTACCCTGTACTGGTCCACTCAAACGATCACTTCGTCGATGCGCGATTATTGGGACAATCGTCGATATCCGGTCGATCCCACCTACATCGGCACGCCCACGGCGTTCGGTGTCTTTGCGAACGAGACGGTCCCCGAGGGTGAGCCGCCGCGCTCGTATCTGGAGCGCCTGTACAACGTCAGACGCTGGACAGTCTTTCCGCACGGTGGACACTTCGCCCCTGCAGAGCAACCGGCAGCCGTTGCCGGCGATCTCTGCGCCTTCTTTCGCGATCTGAGTTGAAGCCTCAGCCAGCGACCCGCTTTCCGTGGCTTCACGCCATTCTTGGCGCAGCGAGGCTCAGCGCACCGGACTCTCAAATTGAGGCCGCAGGAGCAGCGTGTAGTACGTCACCCGATACCCCCGCGCTGATACCATCAAAAGTACCAACACTTTGTTGAGCCACGGCGAGACCGTACGAAACACAGTGAGCTCAGAAAACGCTGAGATTCAGGGGAATTTCAGTGTTTCCTGAGACAGCGTGAGCTGCCGTGAGAAGAATAATTGGTGGAAAGGGAGGGAATCGAACCCTCGACCCCGGCATTATGAGTGCCGTGCTCTAACCAGCTGAGCTACCTTTCCACGCCGGATCCGCACCGGAATTCGCCTGGGCACTGCCCAAAGCGAAGGGGCCGCGATTCTCCCGGCGCCTTGGCCACCTGTCAAGGCAAACCCCGCGAAAACAATGGCTTAGCTGCCGCATTCCGGGGGCCACCGACGCCCCGCTGTCAACCGGCGTCCCCTGACGTTGTCAGGGCTGGGATACAGCTCTCAATTCATCCCCGCCGGATCAAGCGTTAGCGGAATCAAGCCGATAGCGGTCATTGGGGCGCTCCCGGTCGGGCGCCAGGATGTTTACGCTCATATGAGAAGGCTGCAGTTCGCACACCTGCCGTTACGCACGAAGCTTGTCGCAGCCAGCGCGCTGACGGCGTCGATCGCTCTGTTGATCGCGGGGCTGACGCAGGGCGTGACCTCCTATTTCTACAGTCACTCCGAGGCCTACGAGCATCTGCATGCCGTGGCGCGCGTAATCGCGGGCCGCAGCACCGCGGCCATCCAGAGCCATGACTTCGGCCAGGCCGAAGCGCTGGTGAGCGCGCTTCGCGTCGAACCGAACGTGGAAGAAGCGCTGCTGATCGATGCGGAAAACCGCGTGCTCATGCACTACGCGGTCAGCAAGACGCTGCTGAACTCTGGCAAGCCCGGCGTCACGTCGGCACAGAAATGGCAGAAGGACGCCATCCTGAGCGGCGCGCACCAACATCGCTTCGATGGATTGACGGCGCTGCACCTGGTTTATCCCATCTCCGACCAGGGCAAGGTCATCGGCCATTTCTATGTCCGCGCCAACCTGTCGGAGCTGCAGGAGAAGATTCTCATGCAGATCGGCATCCTGCTCGGCAGCTCGTTCATCGCGCTGGGGATTGCCTATCTACTGGCACGCCGCGTGCAGCGGCAGATCGCCTCGCCGCTGCTCAATCTGGTGGAGACCATGCAGGCCGCCGAGCGCGGTGACTACTCGCGCCGCGCCGACGTCACTTCGGATGACGAGATCGGTACGCTCATGCGCGGCTATAACGGCATGCTCGCGAAGATCGAAGTGCGCGAACAGGAGATGGCGCGCCAGCACGAACTGGCCGAGGCGGAAGTGGTCGAACGCACCAAGAGCCTGGCGGAAGCCAACCGGACTCTTCGCCAGGCCATGAACGACAGCGTCGAGGCCTGCCGCATCGCGGAAGCCGCGAGCAAGGCCAAGAGTGAATTCCTCGCGCGCATGTCGCACGAAATCCGCACGCCCATGAACGGCGTGCTTGGCATGACCGAGCTGCTGCTCGATTCGAAGCTCGATCCGCGCCAGCGCCGTTTCGCCGCGACGATCCAGAGTTCCGCCGATGCGTTGCTCGCCATCATCAATGACATTCTCGACTTCTCGAAGATCGAGGCCGGCAAGCTGCGTCTCGAAGCGCAGGACCTGGACATCCGCCAGGTCGTCGAGGAGGTCATTGACCTATT
Organism: Steroidobacteraceae bacterium; assembly: GCA_035760205.1. Classification (GTDB taxonomy): domain Bacteria; phylum Pseudomonadota; class Gammaproteobacteria; order Steroidobacterales; family Steroidobacteraceae; genus CADEED01. The sequence goes on from DASTTJ010000121.1 coordinate 2,173, forward strand.
TGCACAAAGGGCGCACCAGAAAGGCATCGAGTTGCTGCTCGACATCGATCCGTACCTGCATCGCTGGGCCAAGGGCGACGAGCTGCGCATCCGCCAGATCCTGATGAACCTGGTGTCGAACGCACTCAAGTTCACGGCCAGCGGCCACGTGCTGATTCGCGCACGCGGGGTAACGCCTTCGGAAACGCATGTGTCACTGGTCATCGACGTGGTCGACACGGGCACGGGCATTCTTCCGGAGAATCAGGCGGCGATCTTCGATGCGTTCGTACAGGAAGACGGCTCGACCACGCGTCGCTTCGGCGGCACGGGCCTGGGGCTTGCGATCAGCCGTCAGCTGGCGACGCTCATGGGCGGAGATATCACGGTGGTAAGTCATCCTGGTGTCGGCTCGGCGTTCTCGCTGGCCATCACATTGCCGGCCGCGCCGGCCATTGCCTCCGACTCTTCGCAGGGCCTGATGTTAGCCCCTGGCACGCGTGTGCTGGTGGTGGACGACAGCGCGATCAACGTGGAGATCCTGGGCTCGCAGCTCGAAGCCTGGGGCTTCATCATCACCACCGCGGCCAGCGCCATGGAAGCGCAGACGCATCTCAACGCACTGCAGGCGGCGAACACGCCACCCCAGATCATCGTGCTCGATTGGCACATGCCTGAGCAGAACGGCGTGGATTGGTTGTTGGACGTGCGGCGTCATCCGCAGTGGAAGTCCATCCCCGCGATCATGGTGAGCTCGGTCGCCGACGACATCGAGGGAGGCCTCGTCACGCAGCTCGCGCCGATGCGCCGCCTCTCCAAGCCCGTACGCCAGAGCATGTTGCGACGTGCCCTGCACGAAGCGCTGCAAGCCGTACCTTTCCACGAAGTCAGCTCCGCGCCCGCCATGCTTGCACCGGAGAATGAGCCCGTGCTCGATCACCTTTCGGTCCTCCTGGTCGAAGACAACATGGTCAACCGCACTCTGGCGCTCGAGATGCTGCAGCGCCTGGGCTGCGACGCGATGCACGCCGGCAATGGCGTGGAGGCGCTGGACGCGCTCGAGAAACAGGAATTCGACGTGGTACTCATGGACTGCCAGATGCCCGTCATGGACGGTTTCATCGCCACGCGCAAGCTGCGCGAGCGCGAAATGGCGCGCAAACTCGAACCGACGCGCGTGGTGGCGCTGACCGCCAACGCGCTGGCCGGTGACCGCGAGGCCTGCCTCGCGGCCGGCATGAACGACTACCTCGCCAAACCCTTCACGCTGGCGCAGTTGCGCAACATCCTGCTGCCCTCGAATGTGTCCCGCTCGGCGGCTAACAAGGTGACGCTGGACCATTCGGCCATCGATGCGGTTCGGCAGCTCGATCCGGATGGAAAGGATCGCCTGCTGTCGCGGCTCATCGCCCTCTATCGTGACGATTCCTCACAACTGCTGGCGGACATGGAGAATGCACTGACAATCGGCGATACCGAAGGCGTGGCGCGCGCCGCGCACACATTGAAGAGCTCGAGCGCGAATCTCGGCGCGACCAATGTCGCGGCCATCGCGCGGCAGATCGAACACCTGGCGCGCGGTGGGGACATCATGGAATTGCCCGGATCGATGACTAAATTGCGCGCGCAACGCACAGTCGCCTTATCCGAGCTCGAAGCGCTCGACAACGCAGCGAAGGTGGCCTGACGTGCCACAGACGCCGCGCGAGCCCATCCACGTACTGATCGTCGACGACGACGCCGGCTCACGCCTGCTCATGCGGCGCGCGCTGGAGCGCAGCGGCTTTGCCGTCTCGGAAGCGGCGGATGGCACGGCGGCTGTCGCCGCGGTCGAAGCCGGCGAATGCAACGCCGTGCTCATGGACGTCGAAATGCCATCGATGAACGGCTACGAAGCCTGCAAGGCGATTCGCTCACGCGAAGGCGGTGCGCATCTGCCGATCATGATGGTGACGGGCCGCGACGACGTTGCCTCGATCAACACGTCATACCAGGCCGGCGCCACGGACTTCCTCGCCAAACCCATCAACTGGAACCTGTTAGGCCACCGCGTGCAATATCTGGTTCGCGGCGGCCGGCTGGTGCAGGAGCTGGAAGAAAGCGAAGGTCGGCAGCGCGCCATGCTCGACGCCCTGCCCGACCTGCTGCTGGTCGTCGACTTGTACGATCGCATCGTCGACCGGCTCGGCGCCGCCGACAATCATCCCTTCCTCGCCGGTGGCATCCGCCACGAGCAGAAGCTTGCGGATCTGGTAAGCGGTGATGCCGCGCGCTCCATCGCGCACGCACTCGATGATTGCCGCGTGCGCAATGAGCGCACCGAGGTGGAATTCGAATGCATCCGTGATGGCGTCGAGCGCCGCTTCGAAACGCGCATCGTGCCCTACGATCGCGGCCGCCTGTTGCTGGTGTTGCGCGACGTCACCGAACGTCACCGCGCGGCGAATCGCATCCGCGAGCTCGCGTTCTTCGATCCGTTGACGCAGCTCCCCAACCGGCAGTACCTGCTGCAGCTGTTGGAGGAAGCGCGCCGGGAAGCGGCCACCACCGGTGAGCGATTCGCCGTGGTGCGCATCAACCTCGACCAGTTCAAACGCATCAACGACAGCATCGGTCACGGCGCCGGCGATGCGTTGCTGCAGGCGGTGGCGCTGCGCCTCGGCACGTTCCTCAAGCTGGAAAGCGATGGCGCGGTGACCATGCCACTCGCGCGCCTGGCGGGCGATGAGTTCGCCGTCGCGATCCGTCACCTGCAATCCGATGCCGACGTGCAGAAGGCCATCGCCAACATCACGGCGGCTTTCGCCTCGCCGTACCTGATCCGGCATCGCGACTTCTTCGTCACTTGCACCATCGGCATCGCGATTTTTCCCGACCACGGCAGTTTTGCCGACGAACTGCTGCGCACGGCGGGCCTGGCCCTTCACGAAGCGAAGACCTCGGGCGGAAATCGCGGCGTCATTTACAGCGAGCACATGCGCGCGCGTTCCCTGGAACGCCTGGAGCTGGAAACAGAATTGCGTCGAGCGCTCGAGCAGAACGAACTGTTCCTCGTCTATCAACCGCAGATCGAAGTCGCTACTGGGCGTATTGCCAGCGTCGAAGCGCTGGTTCGCTGGCGCCATCCCAAACGCGGCATCGTGCCGCCGGATGAATTCATCCCGGTCGCCGAAGAGTCCGGACTGATCGTGCAGCTCTCCGACCAGGTCATGCGCCAGGCACTCAAGCAGATTTCCGAATGGTGGCAGGCGGGTTGCCGCGATCTGCGCGTGGCCGTCAACGTGTCGGGCGCGCAGTTCGAGGCGCCGGGCTTTCCCGACTGGGTGTTCGCACATCTCGATGAAGCCGGCCTCCCCGGCGCGTGCCTCGAGCTCGAGATCACCGAGAGCCTGTTGATGGTTGACGAAGCGGCCGCGGCGCTTGCGGTGCGTGCCGTGCGCGAGCTCGGCGTACACGTGGCGATCGACGACTTCGGCACAGGATATTCATCGCTGGCCTATCTAAAGCACTTCCCCATCGAGGCGCTGAAGATCGACCGTTCGTTCGTCGCCGATCTCGGCCGCGATTCCAACGACGCCGCGATCTGCGCGGCCATCATCGCCATGGGCCGGCAGTTAGGCCTCAAGATCGTGGCCGAAGGCGTGGAGACGCTGGAACAGCTGCAGTTCCTCGCCACGCACGGCTGCACGCTCGCGCAGGGTTTCTATATCGCGCGCCCGGTCGAGGCACACGAGATGGCGAAGATGTTGCGAATTGGCGAGGACGGCACGGGGATCATTCCGATCGCCGTACCCACCAAGAAAACCACCGAAGTGCCACTCGCGGACTACGAGGCAGAGATGCTGATCAAAGCGACCCGCACCAAGCGGTGAGGAAATGGGGACATTCCTGATTTGCTAGCAAAAGGGGACGCGCCTCGCTGACCGGGCGGAGACTCACGTATCCCGAGGTACTGGCGCGTGAGTTCGAACGGTGGCGTGCTCAGGAAGGCGAGGAGCGCGATGCGGTCATCGAAGGCGTAGCGCAGGTCCTCGATGCGGACGATCTGCGCGGATTCGAATCATCGGCACGGTCGATGCGCCACTGCGGGAATCTCGATTTCGATATCCCCTCGGCGATATGCGACGGCCGCATGACGCCACAAGGAGTTTTAGCCGCGCCTGCGGAACGCGGATGAGATGCGGCGGAAGCTGCGGTACCGCGGCGAGCCCGCTTAGGAGCCGGCATCGCCCTTCAACCGAATACAGTGTCGAGGAACATCATGACAACGAAACCGCCTAACAACGAAAAGGTGGCGACGGTTTCGTAGCCGCGACGATGCGTTTCCGGGATGATTTCGTCGCTGATGACGAACAGCATCGCGCCAGCAGCCATGCCCAGTATGAGCGGCATCAGCGGCTCGGCCAGTGACACCGCGGCCGCGCCCATAGCGCCGCCCACCGGCTCGACCAGCCCCGTCAGAGTCGCAACCCAGAATGCATACGAACGTGAGTAGCCAATCGCGATCAGCGATAGCGCCACCGCGAAACCTTCGGGAACGTTCTGCAACCCGATGCCGACCGCCAGGGCGATACCGTTGCTGATCTCCCCGCCCGCGAAACCCACACCGACCGCCATGCCTTCCGGAAAGTTGTGCAGCGTGATGGCAATGATGAACAGCCAGATGCGTTCGATACGCGCGGTATCCGGGCCTTCCTTTCCAAGCACGAAGTGTTCGTGAGGTACGAGGCGGTGGATCGCGAACAAACCACCGGCGCCCAGCAGCACGCCCACACCGACCACCACCGACCCCAAGTAACGATTCGTCGTGAGCTCGTCTGCCTGGTTGAGTGCGGGAAGCAGAAGTGAAAAGAAGGTGGCCGCGAGCATGATGCCGGCCGCGGCACTCAGCATGCCGTCCTGTGCGCGATCGCTCGGCCGGAGCACGAACAGAATGCCCAGCGCGCCAAGCCCGGTGCCCAGCCCGGCCAGCAGGCTGCCGAGAAATCCGAGCCAGAAGACGTCCAGAGAACCAATCATTACCTTGGCATGCTAGCGCGAGGTCTGGCCCCGTTTCCTAGGAAATGGGGTCTGACCCCATTAAACGTTGAAGCGGAAGTGCATGACGTCGCCTTCCTTCACCAGGTATTCCTTACCCTCGAGGCGCAGCTTGCCGGCGTCTTTCGCGCCCGCCTCGCCCTGGTACTTGATGAAGTCGTCATAGGCGATGACTTCGGCACGAATGAACCCGCGCTCGAAATCCGTGTGGATGACGCCCGCTGCCTGCGGCGCGGTCGACCCGCCGCGCACCGTCCAGGCGCGCACTTCCTTCACGCCCGCCGTGAAATAAGTCTGCAGGCCTAACAACTCATAACCCGCGCGGATCACGCGGTTCAAGCCCGGTTCGGCAAGGCCGAGGTCGCGCAGGAAATCGGCGCGATCCGCCTCTTCGAGCTGGCTGATCTCCGCCTCGATGGCCGCGCATACCGCAACCACCACCGCGCCTTCGGTCTTGGCGCGAGCCGTCACGGCATCCAGGTGAGCGTTGTTGATGAAGCCATCTTCCTTCACGTTGGCCACGTACATCACCGGCTTGGCAGTGAGCAGGTGCAGTTCCTGGCTGTCGGCCTTTTCTTCCTTCGTAAGCCCCATGGAGCGCACGGGCTTGCCGTCGTCGAGGTGTTTGCGCATGCGCTCGAACAGATCTCGCTTGCGCGCCGCGTCCTTGTCGCCGCCCTTGGCCGCCTTGGTATTGCGGTCCACGGCCTTTTCCACGGACTGCAGGTCGGTCAGCGCCAGCTCGGTATCGATGATGTCGATGTCCGAAATCGGGTTTACGCGCCCCGACACGTGCACGATGTCCGCGTCTTCGAAGCAACGCACCACGTGCGAGATCGCATCGGTTTCACGGATGTGCGCGAGGAATTTGTTCCCGAGACCTTCACCCTGCGATGCGCCGGCCACCAGGCCCGCGATGTCGACGAACTCGACCGTGGTGGCGACGACCTTCTCGGGTTCAACGATCTTCGACAGCGCATCGAGGCGAAGGTCCGGCACCGGGACGATGCCGACGTTCGGGTCGATGGTGCAGAACGGGTAGTTTTCCGCCGCGATCTGCGCGCGCGTCAGCGCATTGAACAGCGTGGACTTGCCCACGTTGGGGAGACCCACGATGCCGCACTTGATACCCATCAAACTACTCCGTTTTCGCGTTCGCCGCGGGCTTGCCGCGCGAATGCAGTTTGTTCATGGCGATCTGCGCCCCGGAGCGCAGCATCTCTTCGATCGCGTCCGCGCCTGCGCGCATGGACTCATCGATTTCCAATTGCTCTGACGCGTTTGCGCGCGTCAGCACGAAGTCCACGACCTCGTTTTTCGTGCCGGGATGGCCGACGCCGATGCGCATCCGCCAGAATCCGTCGCCCTGCGCCGCGATGATGTCGCGCAGGCCATTGTGTCCGCCGTGACCGCCGGCTTCCTTGAGCCTGATCGTGCCGCCTGGCAGATCGATCTCGTCATGAACCACCAGCATCTGCGCCGGCGTCAGCTTGTAGAAACCCAGTACGCTCGACACCGGCCCACCGCTGCGATTCATGAAAGTCATCGGCTTCATGAGCCACAGCTCCTCACCGCCGACGCGCACGCGCGTGAGTTCGGCCTGGTGCTTGCCTTCGAACCGGAATGACCCGCCGTGCCGCCGCGCAAGCTCGTCCACGAGCCAGAAACCCGCGTTGTGGCGCGTGCGCGCATATTCGGGACCCGGATTGCCGAGCCCGACGATGAGTTTGAGTGTGTTGCCCGACATGGTTTCCAAAGAACAGCGGCGCGCCGATTGATCGCCGCGCCGCTGCAATCTTTCCGCAAGTAGTCAGCTGACGGCGGGCGGGCCCGACGGCCCGCCCCCGCCACACAGTTACTTCTTGCCGCCTTCCTTCTTCGCGGGAGCCGCGGCGCCGCCCTTGGCGTCGCCACCGGCAGCCTTCGCATCGCCCGCCTTCGCGCCAGCAGCGGCCGCACCTTCGGCCGGGGCAGCGCCCTCGGCAGGTGTTGCGGCAGCCACATCGGCGACTGCTTCCGGCTCTTCCGCACGCGGCGGATGAATCGTGACGACCACGGCATCGGCCTTGGCGATACCGGGGATCGTGACGCCTTCCGGCAGCGGCAGATCGGACAGATGCTTGGACTGATTCATTTCCATCTTCGAAAGATCGAGCTCGATGAACTCGGGCAGGTCCTTCGGCAGACAGGAGATCTCAACGTCCGCAATGCGGTGCGATACCACACCACCCTGGCTCTTGACGCCCGGGGATGCGGCCTCACCCTTGAAGTGGATCGGGAGGTGGATGCGGATTTTCTCGGTCTCCACCACGCGCTGCAGGTCGACATGCTGAATCGCGTTGCGCGCCGGATGCATCTGCAGATCCTTGACGATCGCAGCCTGCTTTTTGTCACCGACGACGAGATTGATGATCGAGGAATAGAACTTCTCGTTGTCCACCAGCGTCATCAGCTTCTGGTGATTGAGAGTGATGGCGCGCGGCTCCGCGTGGCCACCGTAGAGGATTGCCGGCACTC
>DASTTJ010000122.1:0-2604 GCA_035760205.1 Steroidobacteraceae bacterium
ATTCATCTTTCAACACGTCGGTGCTACCCGAAAAACGCCCGCGGTCAGGCGGCAGGCCGGGCGCCGCGGGGATGCCGGTATTGTGGAAGTCGTTATTTGTCAGCAACGGGCCGTTGTGGCATTTGGTGCATTGCGCTTTGCCGGTAAAGAGCTTTAGCCCCGCTCGTTGGTCGGACGAAAGGACACCACGCGGTTCGCTACCCGCTTGCACCAACTCGTCGACGTACTGGTCAAACGGCGAGGGTGCAAACTCGATACGACGCTCATACGCAGCTATGGCTTTTCCAACGTTGACGAACACACGCGTTACATCGTCCGCACTGGCGGTGTGAGGTTCGTTGCCGAAGATGGCTTGATATTCGTTGCGGTAGTGCGTCGCGATTAGCTTCGCGTACTGCCCGCGATTGCCGCCATGCTCCACGGGGCTTTCCAGCGGGCCGAGCGCCTGGGCCCAAAGACTGTCCTTGCGCCCATCCCAGAATAGAAACGGCGCATGCGCGGTGGCGGCGATCGGCATGGTGCGACGGTTCGTGACGCCAACTCCCCGCGCGAGCGGCGTCCCATCTTGAAACTGCAAGTCGGGTTTGTGGCACGTAGCGCAGGCGACTTTGCCGTTCGAGCTCAACCGCTCGTCGAAGAACAGTTTGCGCCCGAACTCCGCTGCGCGGGGATCGTCCGCGTACTTATTCGTCGGATCCGCCGGCGGCGGCTCGAGAGCGGAGAGCGACATCGATGCGAGCTCAGCAATCTCTTCCTCGGTCCATCTCGAGCTCGGACGATGAGCCGCATAGGCTATCGTCAGGGTCAGCAGTACGGCAGTGACGGGCACGAGGACACGGGTGAAAGCATTCATGATCGTGTCCGTTACAGATTGAGGTTGAACGTGACCACGTCCGTGCCCGCAGGAGTCGTGATGGCGACCTTGAATTCCCACCAGCCTCCCATGTTGAAACGGACACCGTCGATCTCATAAACGCCACCGCCGATGTGACTCGTGACACGCGGCTTGGTCGGCAATCCATGGCCGTGCCGGGGCATGCCGCCGTCGATCGTGAGTTGTGCGTTGTCGACCGGGTGCATGCTCGCGTCGGTGATCACGACGGTCATGCTCTGCAGGGTGCGCACTCGCACGGGTTCCACTGGCAGCAGCATCGCCGTAAACATGCCGTTTGCCGATACTCGCGGGCCCAGCCCGAATTCGCGTTCGGCAGGCCGCTTGGCCGCCGATGCCGTCATCAGCGCCTGGCCACCGGCCAGTGCGCCGATCGCCAGCGCCGTGATCCACATCATCCTTCGCAATCTCAGTCGCATCGTGTTCACCATGACGTTTTCTCCTTGATGGCGTCACGATAGCGATGCGACGGCTACGGCGTCCTTCCGAAGGAATGGAATTTTTGTTGCAGAATTCTTCCGCGGGACTGGTGCGATCAGGCGATCGGGCGGCGGGAAAACAGTGCGTCGTAGCGAGCATCGCCATGCAAGGCATCCAGGCGTGGATCGACACGCAAGTACGCGATCCATCCCGAACGCTCTTCGACCGCTCGCGACAGCCACTCGAATGCTCGATCACGGTCGCTCAGTGCGGCATGGATGACGCCGATTTCATAGGCGAACAGTCCTTTACCGGCTCGCTGACGCTCGAGATCGGCGGCGACCTTCAGCGCGCCTGCGCGGTCGTTTGCGGCCGCCAGAGCATGGCCGAGGCCGGCAACCATTACGGGATTGTTCGACGACACCCGAGCGGCGTTTTGGAGGGATGTAACTGCTTGGTCAATTCGGCCAAGACGTTCCAGGGACCATCCGGCGAAAAAATATCCCCAATGGAACGCGCTTTCCATGCGCACCACATGCTCGGACTGCGCCAACGCATTGGCGTAGTCCCTGGACATGTAGTGGTGCCATGCAAGGTGAGCGTGCATCAACGGATTCAACGGGTCGAGGGTAAGCGTGTGCCGGCATGCGGCCAGAGATTCTGGAAACCGGCCGGCGGCACACAACGCGTGCGAGTGCCAATGATGGGCCTCGCTCCACGCGGGGTTGAGCGCGATGGCCTGGTCGAACTGGCGACACGCCGCATCCGGATTCCAGTCGAAATGCAGGGTTGTATAACCCACCGACGTGTGGCCTTCAGCCAGCTGGGGATCGAGTTCGAGCGCGCGCGCGGCCGCTGCCTTGGCTTTCACCAGGGCCTCTGAAGGGGGCAGCACGCCGAACTCCCACGCGCCAAGCGCGCCGTATACGCCAGCGAGGGCGGCGTGTGCCGGTGCAAAGTTCGGGTCGATGGCGATAGCTCGTTCGAAACGGTCCAACGCCTGCCAGACCACGTCACCAGGGCGCTTATTCCACAAATAGCGGCCTTCGAGGTAGAGCGAGTAGGCCTGGGTGTTCGATGTCGTCGAGGTCACCAGGGGCCCGACAGCCTTGCCGACGCGATGCGTCACTGTCTGTGCGATCATCCCGGCGATTTCGTCCTGGACCGAAAAGATGTCGTCGAGCCGGCGGTCGAACCGGCTGCTCCATGCACTGAACCCGTCGGTGGCGCGCACCAGCTGCACGGCAATCCGAACCACCTCGCCGGCCTTCCGAACACTGCCTTCGAGCAGC
>DASTTJ010000123.1:0-8772 GCA_035760205.1 Steroidobacteraceae bacterium
TAATCCGGTGGGCGAGATCGAGACCTGGCCGTGTCCGGCTGGGCCACCCACTTGGAATACCGCAACCTGGTTTTCGACATCGGTGGTGGCGAGCTGCGCCGTCAACACGCCGTCTTCCGCCATGCTGAGCTCGGAGACGGTGAGCACCGGGGCGTCGTTGACGGCGATGACGTTGATCGACACCGTGCCGTTGGCTTCGCCGCCCGCGCCGTCGGTGACCTGGATCGACCAGGAATCCGCGCCGTTGTAGTTCGTGGCGGGGGAATACGCGGCCGCGCCGCCGGCGGTCAGCGTCAACGTGCCATGTGCCGGCGCGGTAGTCACCGTAAAGTTCAGGGCGTTGGAGTCGGGATCCGTGGCGTAGGTGGTCAGCTGCGAGTTGAGGACCGTGTCTTCATCGGTGCTGAGCGCCGGTGAAACGAACGCCGGGGCATCGTTCACTCCCGCGACGTTGAGGGTCACGTTGCTGGTGCTCGAGGCTCCCACGCTGTCGGTCACGCGCACACTGAAGGTATCCGCACCGGAGAAATTGGCGGCCGGGGTGTAGGCGATGGCGCCGCTGGCGGAAATGGTGATCTGACCTTGCTGCACGTCGTTGACGCGGACATAGGTGACAGCGTGGTTCTCGGCGTCCGTGGCGGCGAGCTGGCCCGAAAACGGCGTGTCTTCGGTGGCCGCGAACGCCGTGCTGGTCAACACCGGGGCGGCATTGGGTGGCGGGCGGGGAGCGTCGGAACCGCCTCCGCAGGCGCTCTGCAGCACAAGGACGCTGACGAGGACGGCGGGCGCCCCCAATTTCGGTAAAAACATTGATTTCCTTCCCTAAATTCCAGGACTTCTTGCTGCCAAAAACCGCGTCCTGTATGGTTCGCGGCCTCCATTTTCACCCAAACGGCAGTCGCGTAGCTCAGTGGTAGAGCACCTCCTTGACATGGAGGTGGTCGGTGGTTCGATCCCACTCGCGACTACCAAACTCCTTACAGACCGCGGGCCATGCGGCAGCGAACCTATCCGCATGCTCAAAAACTCAGGCCTGGTAGTAGTCCCTCTGCTGCTGAAGTCGATTCTCTGACGGCACCGCCTGTGCGGGCGCCGGCAGTCATTGCTCTATTACTCATTGCAACGGCGGCAGATGGCGCCGGGGTGAAGGTCGAGATCAATGGGCTGCCCGAAGAGCAGCGCGATGCCGTGCGCGCTTCCCTCGCGCTCAACGACTACGAAAAGCGTGACGTCAAGGCGGTTGAACTGCGCGCCGCGTATCGAAAGGCGGAAGAGCAGATCAAGCGCGCCCTGGAGCCGTTTGGCTTTTACGACCCCCAGGTCACCCCACACCTTACCGGCGATGAAGCGACCGGTTGGATCGCGAGGTTCGACGTGGTGCCGGGCGATCCGGCGATCGTCCGCGAATCACGCGTCGAAGTCGTGGGTGAGGGCAAGGACCAGCGGCGTGTGAGCGAAGCGCTGGCCGGCTTCGCGCCGAAGGTCGGCCAGAGGCTGGACCACGCCACTTACGAAGCCAGCAAGGCGGTCATCGACACGAGCCTGCGCGGCGCCGGTTTCCTGGATGCGAAATACACGAATCGCCGGGTCACCGTGCGGCCCGAGGAAAAATCCGCGGAGATCGACCTCGCGTGGGAGAGCGGTCTGCGCTACAAATTCGGCGCGGTGCGCTTCGAGGGGGATTCACCGTTCCCCGAAGAATTCCTGCGCGAGTTCGTGTCCTGGCGCGAAGGCGCCTACTTCAACTCCGAACAAGTGCTCAATCTTCAACAGCGGCTGGTGGACGCCGACTACTTCGAGCTGGTGTCGGTGCAGCCGGCGCTCGACGAGAAGAAGGACGGCACGGTTCCCATCGACGTGCTGCTGAAACGCGATGAGCGCACCGTGTATTCCGGCGAGGTGTACTACAGCACCGACTTCGGCGGCGGTGTGCGCGTCGGCGCAGAGCGCCGCTGGCTCAACCAGAAAGGCCACAAGGCCGACGCGAAGCTCGAATACTCGGAGCGTCTGCAGCAGGCGGGCCTGCACTACAAGATCCCGCGGCCGGGCCGCGATGATCGCTCGTACGACTTCGGCGTGGGCTATCGCGACGAGACCACCGAAGTGAACCGTTCGCGCAATTTCCAGCTCGCGGCGACGCGCTCCGAGAGGCGTTGGCATGGATTCACGCGCACGATGGGAATGAAGTACCTGCGCGGCGACTTCGAGATCGGGCAGGACGAAGACAATCTCGACTACGGCAGCTCCAAACTACTGTACGCCGAAGCCACTTTGAGCCGGCGCCGTCTCAATGATCGCCTGACGCCGCGCAAAGGGTACATGCTCGAGCTCGGGGCGCGGCTCGCCTCCGAGGCGGTGGTGTCGGACACCGACATGGCCCAGGCATTCGGCCGCATCACCTGGCTGATTCCGCAAGGCGAATCCGGCCGCCTCAAGTTGCGCGGGGAGTTAGGCGCCATGAGCGTGGGCAACTTCGACGCGCTGCCCCCCGAATTGCGGTTCTACGCCGGTGGCGACCGCTCGGTTCGCGGCTTCGACTACCACGAGATCGGCGAGGTGAATGCGAGCAACAACATCATCGGTGGTGAGTTCCTCGCGGTGGCCAGCGCCGAATACGAGTACTACTTCAAGGAAAACTGGGGCGGGGCCGTTTTCGTCGACGCGGGCGATGCCTTCATCAGCACCTTCAGCGCAAACGTGGGCGCCGGGGTGGGCCTGCGCTGGCGCTCGCCGCTCGGCCCGATCCGCATCGACGTGGCTTTCCCGGTGCACACCGACCTGCCGCTCGAGAGTTCGTGGCGGTTGCACGTGCTGGTGGGGCCAGATCTATGAAGCGTGTTCTCAAATGGACGGCGCTGTCGCTGACGGTGCTGCTCCTGCTCACAGGCGGATTCGTGGCCTGGGTGTTGTTCACCTCGCCGGGTGCGCGTTGGGTGGCAGCTACCGTCACCTCGCGCTTCGCGCCGCAGGTCAAATATGCGCGCCTCGATGGCACGATCGCAGGCGTTCTGCGGGTCACGGACTTTCAGTTCGACGGTGGCGCCGACAAGGCACGAATCCGCATCCAGTCGATGACGGTCGATCCCACGTTGATGATGTTGTTCTCGCGTGCGCTGCGCATCGACAACGCTCGAGTCCAGGGACTGGTACTGGTGCTGCCCGCCGCGAAGGATGAGCCCGAAACCGGCGAGCCGCTTTGGATCGAGCCGCCGGTCGAACTGACGGTCAAAGACTTCGTGCTGGCCGACGCTACGATCTACCGCGAGAGGGAGCGACTCGCGACCTTCAAGAAGGTGGGGCTCAGCGCGAAGTGGAAGGCGCGCGAACTCATTATCGATTCGCTCACGGTGAATCCGGGTGACATCGAAGGCGATCTGGCCGTGTCGGGTCGGATTACTCCGGAAGACGACACTGTGCGCGGCGAGTTGAAGGCGCAGTGGAAAGAAGTGATCGTGCCCGAGAGTCTGGCCGGCCGCGTGCTCGCAAGCCGCGGCGAACTTTCACTGAGCGGAACTCCGAAGGCTTATGCCGCATCGGGCGATTTGCACGTGGGGCCGCCCAATGAGCTCACGCATGTCGTGCTGGATATCACCGGCACGGATGAAGTTGCCAGTATCAAGCAACTGGAATTGAAGCAACGCGCCGGGCAGTTCGCCCTGAATGGAACGGTTCGTTTCAGGCCGGAGGTGGGCTGGGACCTGAACGCGAAGGCGCGGGATTTCAATCCGGGTGAATTGCTCGCCGAATGGCAGGGGCGCGTGAACCTGGATGTGTCCAGCAAAGGCCAGCTGGCTGAAGCCGGCCCGAGCGGCACGCTGAACATCGCGTCGTTGTCCGGCGAACTGCGCGGGCGGCCGATCGCGGGCGAGGGCGATATCGAGTTCTCGGCGCCATCCAAATTGGCCGGCGACCTGCGCGTGTCGTCGGGCAAGAGCCGCATCACCGTCAAAGGATCGAGTGCGGACCGCAATTCCATCGATGCGACCGTGGATCTGGCAGTGGCGTCGCTCAACGACTGGGTGCCGGATACGCGCGGTAGTTTGACGGGCCGCTTCACCGTGCGCGGTGAGTGGCCGAGGCTCACGATTGCGGGCAGTGCCGATGGCAAGTCCCTCGGGATGGGCGAGAACGGCGTCGCGAAGTTGCACGTGGAAGCGACGGTGGCGAATCCGCTGGATCCGGACGGCAAGTTGCAAGCCGTTGCGACGCAGGTGACGGTGGGCGGCCAAATATTCACGGAAGTCACGCTGGATGCTTCGGGCAACCAGGCGAAACATCGCGTTGCCGTGAGCGCGGACAGCGAGCAGTTCGATGGCGTGGTCGAGCTTGCGGGTGGAATGACCAAAACAGGTTGGAGCGGCGAGCTGGCCCGCCTGCAATTCAAAGCGGCCGATATTGCGAACCTCTCGTTGCGCGAGCCCTCGCGGGTGGTCTACGACGCGGGCAATTTCTCGCTATCACAGACCTGCCTGGAAGAGGCGCCCACGGTGTTGTGTTCGGCCATGAAGTTCGAAGCCTCGGGCGCGCTCGACGCCGGCTATTCGTTCGAACGCGTGCCGTTGAAGCTGGCGAATTCGCTGGCGCCGGACGCGCTGGCCGGCGTACTCCAGGGCGAAGCGCAAGGGCATGGCCGGGTGCGCCGCGGCACCGATGGGCAATGGATCGGCGATCTGGCCGTCACCTCGGAATCGGCCAGGCTGGTCATGACCGAAGGTGAGGGCATGCCTGCGGCGGCGGCGCTCGCGGACCAGGGTACGTTGCTGATCTACGAGAACCTCGATTTGCAGGTGGACTTCGCGGGCATGAAGGCCAACGCAAAGCTGACGGCGAAGCTGGCGCACGGCGGCAGCGTAAGTGCTTTGCTGACGGCATCGGATTTGAACGCCCCGGCGCCGCACATCGCCGGCAACATCGACGCCACCATGCCGACGCTTGCGCCGTTTGGAGCATTCGTTCCGGCCGTGGCCAACCTCGACGGCGCGGTGGAGGCGAAAATCGAAATCGCGGGCACGACCGACGCGCCGGAGTTCACGGGCAACGTCGACGCCACGAAACTCAAGGCCGATCTCGGCGCTCTCGGCATCGAATTGCGCGATGGCGCCGTGCGCGGCGAGGCGAAGCGCACCGGCGGATTCAACCTGGCCGGCGGCGTGTCCTCTGGCAAGGGCCGCCTCGAGTTCGATGGCGCCATGGACGAACACGGCGTCGTCGACGTGAAGATCACCGGCAAGGATTTCCAGGCCGCGGACATCCCGGCGGCCAACGTCGTCGTCACTCCCGATCTCAAACTGACGGGCGACCCGAAAGGCTATCTACTGCGCGGTGAAGTGAACATACCGCGCGCGGCCATCAACCTGCAGAAGCTGCCGCAGGATCAGGCTCCTGGCGTGTCGCCCGACGTGGTCGTAATCCGCAATGGCAAGGAAGTGGTGAACGAGGCCAGGGCGAAGTCATTGCCGCTGACGGCAATCGTTACCGTGAATCTGGGCGAAAAGATCGAGGTGACGGGATACGGCCTCGAAGCGACCGTGGCGGGGCAGCTCACCGTGCGTGAATCCCCGGACTCGCCGACCACCGGTTCAGGCCAGGTCTCGGTGGCGGGCCGCTACGAGGCCTACGGTCAGAAGCTCACCATCGAGGACGGGCGTTTGTTGTTCGCCGGTACACCGCTCGACAATCCGCGGCTCGCCATTACCGCCATGCGCAAGGTCCACGACAATCTTTCGACAGGCGTACGCATCGCGGGAACCGCGAAGCGCCCGGTCATCACCGTGGTGTCGCAGCCGAATGTGGGTGAGGCCGACGCGTTGTCGTACCTGGTGACCGGCCGCTCACTGTCGGAAGTGGGCAGCGCCAGCGGAAGTTCGCAGGATGCGCTCAATTCCGCGCGGCAATCACTGGGGGGCGCAGGCGCGGGGCTCGTCGCCAAGCGCATCGGCGCGCGGCTCGGTTTCGACGAGGCCGGTGTCGAGGAAAACGAGATGATCGGTGGCTCAGCGTTGACGATCGGCGAGTATCTGTCCCCGCGTCTCTATCTGAGTTATGGCGTCGGGCTGTTCGAGCCAGGCGAAGTCATCGCGCTGCGCTACAAGCTGACGGACGATGTCGGCGTGCGAATTCAGCGAGGCACCGAGGAAACCCGCGCCGGCGTCGAATATCGTATCGAACGTTAATGGGGACACTCCCCATTTCCTAGCAAAAGGGGCCGGACCTCACATGCCTTCCAGCTTCTTCATCATGGTCTTGTTGATCGCCTGCGTCGCGGACCAGTAGCCCTTCCACGGATCCTTGCGAAGTTTCGCGACTCGATCCGGCACATTGTGCAGGTTGAAGTGCGTGCCGCGGATGTCTTCGTCGATTTCATCCCAGCTCACGGGCGTCGAGACGCCAACACCGGGTCGCCATCGCGGCGAGAACGCGGCGACGGCCGTGGCGCCGAAGCCATTGCGCAGATAGTCGACGAAGATCTTGTTCCTGCGGTTTCGCTCGCCAGTCTTCGACGTGAACATGGTGGGCGCGAGCCGTTCCATGAACAACGTGACTTCACGCGCGAATTCCTTGGCCTTGGGCCAGTCGGGCAATGGCCGGGTCAGTGGCACCACGACGTGCAGACCTTTGCCACCCGTGGTCTTCACCCAGCTTTCCAGGCCGAGGTCCTTCATCAGTTTGCGAATCGCCAGCGCGGCTTCGCGCAGCGGTGGATAGGGCAGTCCGGCGCCTGGATCGAGATCGAACGTGAGGCGGTCGGCGTGCGTGGGCTTCGGCATCACCGCGCCCCAACTGTGCAGCTCGACCGCGCCCACCTGCGCGAGATGCAACAGCCCCTGGGGTGAATCGCAGACCGTGAAATCCGGATCCTTGTCCGCATTGGGAATCTTGACGATGCGAAGGCCTTCGCTCGCCTTCTCCAGGAAGTGTTTCTGAAAGAATGGAGTGGAGCCGTGCGTATTGCGCAGGATCGACAACGGCCGGTTCTGGTAGTGCGGCATCGCATGTTCGCCCACGGCCGCGAAGTATTCCGCGAGCTGTAGTTTGGTGATGCCATCGTGCGGGAACAACACGCGGTCCGGGTGCGAAAGCCGCTGCCCGAGGACTTGCGCGTCGCCCTTCTTTGCAATGCGAGTGCTGGCAGATCGTTTCGACCGGCTTTTGGTTGCCTTCGCCACCTCGTCAGTATGCGCCGGCTCCTCGAGCACCACTGTCTTCGGATCCCGATCTTCGCGTAGGCCGAGATAACGAGGTTGGCGCAGGATACGGTCGGTGGTCCAGTCGGCAAATGCCACCTGGATGACCAGTTCCGGTTTCATCCAGAACCATTTTTCACCAGCGCGCCGCTCGGGCAGCCGGTCAAACGGACTTTCAGGCCGCGCGAGATGATCGATCCGCTGCTGCCACTGGCGCCGATCCGCGGCGTTGAAGCCACCGCCGACTCGTCCGCAATACTTCACGCGATCGCCGGAGCGCACGCCGACGAGCAGCGACGACCACTCCCCGGTGCCGCGTGAAGCGAGATAGGCCGCGCCTCCGACGACAAACTCCTGTTCGCGCCGGCATTTGATCTTGAGCCAGTCGGGGGACCGATCTGCTTTATAGATAGAGTCGACGCGCTTGGCGATCAGACCTTCGAGATGCTGGCCGCAAACGCGAGCCAGCAGTTCGGCACTGTTGCTGTGGATCTGGTCCGCCATCCGCAGCGGGCCATTGCGCGGGAGCCTGGCGAGTGCGGCGTCGAGCTTGCGCTTGCGTTGGTGCAGTGGCAGCGAACGCAGGTCTTTTCCGTCGAGGTACAGCGCATCGAAGACGCAGAACCGCAATTCTTCGAGGCGGCCTTGCTCGCGGGTGTCTTGCAGCAAAGAGAAATCCGAACGCCCGTTGGGGTCCACGACGATTAGCTCGCCATCGAGCCACGAGCCGTACAAATTCAGCGCCGCCAGCGCGTCGACGATCGGCCCCACCTTTTTCGTCCAGTCGAGTCCATTGCGCGAGATGCAGCGCACGTCCGGGCCGTCGACGCGGCAGAGCAGGCGGATGCCGTCGTACTTGAGTTCATACACCCAACCATCGTCACCGGGCACTTCATCGACGAGGGTGGCGAGTTGAGGTTTGAGCGTCGTGGGTAGAGAACTCTTGCGGCCGCGCTTCGCGGGCGGAGCCACCCTGCGTACCGCTTTGTGCACCCGCCGCAGCAGCCGCTTCGGGTCGTCGGCGCCGCCGGCATCGATGACATCGGCATCTGCGCCCGCACGGGCCGCGAAATCGCCGGCCTTCATCAGCAGCCAGTTCGGTTGTTTGCCTTGCATGCGCGTGCGCACGAGGTGCCAGCGCCCCGAGAGCTTCTTGCCGAACATCTCGAACTCGAGGTGGCCTTTTTTCAGGCCCTTGGCGAAATCGCCAACAGGTTCCCACGTGCCCTTGTCCCAGAGGTCTACCTGCCCCCCGCCGTACTGACCTTTTGGGATGGTGCCCTCGAACTTCGCATAGGCGAGCGGGTGATCTTCGACTTCCACCGCCAGGCGCTTGTCGGCGGGATCGAGTGACGGGCCTTTCGGTACGGCCCAACTTCGCAGGGTGCCTTCCCACTCCAGGCGAAAATCCCAGTGCAAGCGGCGCGCGGCGTGTTTCTGCACGACGAAGGAGAGCACCTTCCCACGAGTGGCCTTCGCCGCGTGACTGGGTTCAACAGTCTTGCTGAAATTGCGCTTGGCGGCGTAGCGCTTCAGACGCGACTTGCCGTCCTGTCCCGCGTCGGCCATGCATCACGCGCGTCGTGCG
>DASTTJ010000124.1:0-5231 GCA_035760205.1 Steroidobacteraceae bacterium
GTGCCGCGCAGGCCGGCCAACAAGCTGAGCCGTGGTGTCATGGCCCGGGTCCAGCGCATCCGGAGCTGATCGCGGGTCACGACCACACCGACCGAAGACGGACCGACATTTCGCGCCAGGTCGGCGAACAGTTCATTGCGCCCGATGACGAAGCTGACACCGGCGCCCGCAAGCCAGGCGACTTCGGATTCCCCGCCCGAGACCTCGACGTTTTGCGCTCCGGCACGAAGGTAGGAGCGCGTTTCCGCCGCCGTCCGCGTGTCCCACTGCAACTCCGCGCCATAGGAATTCGACCCGTCGCGCAGATCGATGTCATATCGTGCGCCGCGGACCCGCGTCGTCAGCGTGGACCGTTCATTGAGTCGCGCGCGCAGGCCCGCGGACAAATCGGTGGTGTTGTAGTCCACCTGCGCCTCGGAAATCTCTTCTTCGAAGCTCACGTCGGTGTAACCCGCGTCGAACTGCAGCTCGCGGCGCGGCGTGAGTTCGAAATTCATCGACGGCCGCAGGCTGGCGCGAATACGGCGGTTGTCGACCACCACGATGCCACCGTCACCGAAATCACCCTCGCCCAGGTCGCCGCCGATTTCAGCGTCGGGTTGTTCGCTGTTGACGATGTCCTGATGCGCGAACTCGCCGCGGATGCGGCTTTGCAGACGCGGGCCTCGATGCTCCCAGTTGAGCGTGCCGAAGTAGTCCACGGTGTCGAGATCGGTGGCGTCGGGGAAATACGTGGCGCGCACGCGCGGCGTGAAGCTGAATTCACCTTTCTGGGTCAGCGTGCGCATTTCGAGCTCGGCGTCGACCATCGGGCCCTGCACGTCGATCTCACCGCCGGGCGTCGCCAGGCGGTAGTTGTCGTCATAAAGGTAGCCAGCCTCGACAGTGGGGTTCCACTCCCACGCCGCTGCGCCGGCCTGGGCACAGACCAGTGTGGCGGCCACCGCCGTCGCTATTGCCGGAGTTTTCATTGGACACCTCATTGTCAAGGCACGACGACAACGTCGCCGCTTTGCAGATCGATGTTCTGATCGAGCCGCTTGCCGCGCACCACGTCGTTGTATCGGAAAGGCAGCGACTGCTTGCCCGTCGGCGTTCGCCGCAGGATGGTGATGTCACCGAGCGCGGCGAAGGGCGTAGTGCCTCCCGCCATGGACAGCGCCTGCATGACGTCGACCGTGGGATTCATGATGAACTCACCCGGCTTGTTCACCTGGCCGATGACGTACACCTTGTTCCCCTTGATCTCCTGGATCGACACGGTGACCACCGGGTCGGAAATGTATTTGGCGAGCTTCTGGCTCATGGCCTTGTTGAGGTCGGCCACGGTCTTGCCGCGTGCGTCGATCTCACCCACCAGCGGAAAAGAGAACGAGCCGTCGGGCCGGACCAGCGCCGGCTTTTGCAGATCGGGTTCTTTCCATACGCTGATGGACAGCAGGTCACCCGGCTTCACCGTGTAGTTAGCGTCCTGCGCCATCGCGCCGGAGGCCCAGGCCAGCGCCACGATGAGGCAGCAGGCCACGACAAACTTCTTCATGATCGATCTCCAGTCAGATGTTCATATGCCGCGAGCAGGCGCGGCGCTTCGTGTTGCCAGGACAGTTCGCGTTCGACGCGCTCCCGGCCGATTGCACCCATGTGGATGCGTTGATTTTCGTTGGCGAGCAGCGCCACCATCTTCTGCGCGAGGTCGGCCACATCGTTGGGCCGGGCGTACCAGGAGGCCTCCCCCGCCGACACGCGGCCTTCGGTCAGGTCGAACTGCACCACCGGTTTTCCGAGCGCCATGTATTCCATGATCTTGTTCATGGTCGACCGGTCGTTCATGTCATTGACGCGATCCGGGTTCACGCAGATATCGGCGGTGTTGAGCATCTCGAGCAGTTCGGCATCGGGCGCACGGCCGGTGAAGGTGACGTACTCGGCAATGCCCAGCTGTTTCGCGAGCTCGCGCATGGCCGGCAGTTCCGTGCCGCCGCCGACCAGTCCGAAATGAATGTCGGTGCGCCCGAGGTGCTTGACGATGAGCTGCACGGCCTGCAGCAGCAGGTCGATTCCTTCCTGCTTGCCCATCACTCCTACGTAACCCACGAGGTACTCGCGGCCATGCTTGAGCGCGGGATTGGTGGGCACCTGCTTGATGCGTGTCAGGTCCGGGCCCGAACGAACTACGTGCACATCTTTCGGATCCTTGCCGCCACGCTCGATGGCGATGCTGCGATACGACTCGTTGGTCGAGATGACCATGTCGGCGGTGTTGAAGCTCATGCGCTCGAGCGCCACCAGCAGGCTGCGTCCGAACCCGCGCTTGCCGAACTTCGCCTCGTACAGTTCCGGATTGATATCGTGATGATCGAACACGTACTTCTTGCCAAACAGTTTGTAGAAGGCGCCGATGAGAAAAATGGTGTCCGGTGGATTGCAGGCATGGATCACGTCGAAGCCTCGGCCGAAAAGGATCTTGAGCGACAGCCAGAATTCCATGGCGAGCGCCACGCTGTATTCCAGCGCGTACCCCAACACCCCGTCAGCTTCCGTGGGCAGCGAGTGGCGGTGGATGTCGATGTCATCGATGCATTCGAAGCTCTTCTCGAACCCGGGCGCTTTCGGGCAGATGATCGACACGACATAGCCCGCCGCCGACAGCGTTCGGGCTTCCTGCCACACTCGCCGGTCGAACGGACACGGCAGGTTCTCGACGATGATGAGCACGCGGCGACCCTTGCGGTCCCGCTCGATCGAGCGCGTATCGCCCGGTAATGTGACGCTTGTGACGGATTCGGACACTCAGCCTCCCGGCCTTGTAGTTAGTAGTTACTTGAGCGAGAGCACGAGGCTGCGCACCGTGCGATCGTCCGGCTCCGCCTCGACGCGAAAACCCAGGGACAGCGCCAGCATCTGCATGGGCCGGTTCGACCACACCATCTCACCCGTGAGGCGTTGCACGCCGACCCGCTTCGCATGGCGAATCAACGTCGTCAGAAGCAGACGGCCCACCTGCTCTTCGCGGTACGAGGCAGCCACGGCAATGCTGAAGCGGGCGCAGTCCTGCCCGACGGGCGCATAAGCGCTGGCGCCGATCACGCGGTCGCCGGCGCCCGTGCTGGCCAGCGCCGCGTAACCCACGGCCATGTCGCTGCCACCGGCGAGCACTCGCTCGATGAGCATATCGGTGAGCTCGCGCAGACTTTTGCTCCCACCCGCGTAGGCGTCTCCGACCAGGCCTAAAGCAAATTCCGCGAGCAGACGGCGATCGCCTGAGGAGATCTGTCGAACGCTGTAGGCACGATGCGTGCGCGGCGTGTAGTACCAGCGTCGCGCGAGCCAGAGCCCTGGATTGGCGAAGGCCGGCCGCGCTTCAATGGGGGCTATCGTGGGTCTATACATAGGCCATAGCGTTGCGTATCGGGAGCCATCGCGCCGTCGGACGCCGCGACGTGGCGTGTTGGACAATGCCGTCAAGCGACGTGTTCTCCGACACCGGAGCGTGGGCGTTGTCCGACACGCAGCTCAGAGCTTCAATTGCAGGAGCAGCTCCAGATTCTTCTGATAACCGGGAAGAGATTCACGCAGCGTGCGCTTCAAGTCCGCATCGCCCGGGCCATCAACCTGCGAACGGAATTTGGCGACGGTCGTCTCGTGAAACGAGATCTGCTGCACGATGAAGTCCGCGCCGGTGCGCGCTTCACTGCCGGCTTGCAACGTCGTAGCGCGATCAGGATTGTTGGCCGGCAGACGCCAACCTTTGCGTTGCGCGAGAGTTTCGAGCTTTGCGCGAGTCGCCTCGTTTTGCCGCCCGATCCGGGTCGCCGCGTCGCGCAGGCCCGTCTGATGCAGCGCCTTGGCAGCGTGACGCGCATCGATTTCGCCTTGCCGCGCGGCTTCGATCGCACCGAGCACGAACGCCGGCTCGTCAGTGGCGCTCAACTGCTTGTCAAACAGCGGATCCGTGGGTGTTCCCGGTTGCGCGGGCTGCTGCTGCGGGGGCGTGTCGCGCTGGCGCGGCAACGTAGTTTGACCGTCCGGCCCATTGGCGAACAGCAGCACGAGGACCACGGATACGTTCATGTTGTTCTCTCGTAATTCCTGCGGCGCGGCGGCCGCCGGCACCGCAGGATTGTGAGCAACTAGTCGCGACGGACGAGCGCCGCGGCAATCAGGGCGACGGCCGCGCCCGCGGCAGCACCGTACGCGATCGACTTCCACGGATTGTTGTGGACATAGCGGTCGCTGACTTCGGCGGCATCATTGGCGGCGCCACGCACCCGCGTGCTCGCATCTGCCAGCTTCACCTTGGCCTGGCTCACGGTACGCAGCACACGTTGACGCACGGCTTCGACGGCGGCGCCGCCCTCTTCGCCGAGCGTTTTCAGCAGATCCTCTGCCTGGGCGACGATGCGATTGAGCTCGACCACGGTGGATTCAGCGCTTCGGGCGCCGTTCTCGAAAGTCTTTGCCTGGACGGTCATGGGTCTCCTCCTTCAATAATCAAATCAGGGTGACGTACCTGGCCACCTTAGGGCGCACAGCCAAACACCACTGTCAGGAGATGCACGCATGCACCACCAGTCACTTACCGCCTGATGTGGGAGTTGTCGCCCTTTGGTCGGCCGCGTCTGACTTCGCTTCCGCTCCTAGTCCGCCTGATCCGCCCATGCCGCGGGAGCAGGATGCCCCTGACGAATGATTGCCATTCGAACTTTTGAGGAGATGACACAGTGATTAAAGCAAACAGCAGCTGGACATTGGCAGTGGCCGCAGCGGTGGGCGTATGCGCGCTCGCCGGCTGCAATCAGCGGGAATCGGCGAGTGAGACGGCGACGGACGTGGCCGATGCTCGCCAGGATGCGCAGGAGAATATTTCCGAGGAGCGCCGTGAAGCCGCAAGCGTGGCTATGGAAGGTTCCGAGGATCGCGCCGCCGCCGAGTACGACGTGGCGGTAGCGCAGGCCGATGGCCAGCGCAAGGTCGCCAAGGAAAAGTGCGAGACGATGAGCGGCGACACTCAGGAAGCCTGCAAGACCCAGGCTGAGGCGACTTACGAGTCGGCCAAGGCTCAGGCTCAGGCGACGCTCGATGCCGTCAAGCGCGCGGGATCGGCCGAACCGGTTCCTGCTCCGGCGAACTGAGGACGCTAGGGCACTACACGCAATCGCGCCAGGGTGATGCCCACCTGCGAGACCTGAAGAGAGTGGTTGCGTGACGGGCCGTCCGGGGGGGTCTATCTA
>DASTTJ010000125.1:0-2266 GCA_035760205.1 Steroidobacteraceae bacterium
GCCGAGAAAGGTGGTGCTGACCGCGATCCGCCTTTCGTCCGCCAGTTGGCGCGCGGCGCGGAGTTGTTTGCGCTCATGTTCGAGCGAGAGGCCGTAGCCGGATTTGATTTCAACCGTGGTCACGCCTTCGGCGAGCAGCGCATCGAGTCTTGGCAGTGCCTCCGCCACCAGTTGCGCTTCGCTCGCCGCGCGCGTGGCAGTGACGGTGGACAGAATGCCGCCGCCCTGACGCGAGATGTCCGCGTAGGAAACGCCATTCAATCGCTGCTCGAATTCCCGGGCGCGATTGCCGGCGTACACCAGGTGAGTGTGGCAATCGATGAGGCCGGGAGTGACGAGGCGCCCTTGGCAGTCGATGTCCTCGGTGGCCTCGAGGTCAGCGGGTGCATCGCGCTGCGGTCCGGCGTATGTGATGCGGCCATTCCGGCAGGCAATGAGGCCGTCGGGCACGAGCCCAAGCCCCGAATCGCCCACGAGAGTTGCAACGTGAGCGTTGCGCCAGATGCGGTCACAGTGCATGGCGGAACCATATAGATGAGTCGCGCAGGCCGCCAGAGCCCGGGAGCCTCCGCATATACTGCGCCAGCACGAAGGAGGGAGCCGGTGATGAAAACTCTGCTTACGTTGGTGTTGTTCGCGGCGCTGACCGCCAGCGCGGCGGAACGGGCCGCTCCCGATCGATGGGTGCTCGTGCGTTTCATGCTGGGCAGCTGGGAGGGTACGGCGAGTGGCGAGTCCGGCAATGGCTCGGTCGAGCGGACCTACGAACTCGTGCTTGGCGGCCAGTTCATCGAAGAGCGCAACACCAGCCGGTACGAACCGAAGACGCCGGGCGCCGCGCCCGAGATACATCAGCACCGTGGATTCATCAGTTACGACAAGGCACGCAAGGCCTACATGCTGCGTCACTTTCACGAAGAAGGCTTCGTGAATCTGTTCGCGCACAACAGCGACAAGAGCCTGCCGGCCTTTGTCGTATTCGACAGCGTGAACTTCGAGAACTTCAGCAACGACTGGAAGGCACGCGAGAGCTACGAAGTGATATCGCCCGACGAGTTCATCGAGACCTTCGAGCTTGCCGCGCCGGGCAAGGACTTTACCGTTTACAGTCGCAATCATTTCAAGCGCAGGAAGCAGAAATAGCGTGGCCGTCCATTTCGCATCCGCACTGCTGCCCGATGGCTGGGTGCACAACGTGCGCGTCGAAATAGCCGCCGGGCGCTTCGAGAGCTTCGAGCGCGATGTGCCGCCGCGCGCGGGCGATGAACGCGCGATGGTTGCGTTGCCGGGCGTGTGCAATGTTCACAGCCACGCGTTCCAGCGCGGCATGGCCGGCCTCACGGAATACCGCGGTCCCGAGGCGGACAATTTCTGGAGCTGGCGCACGCTCATGTATCGCTTCGTGGCACGTATGACGCCCGAAGACATCGGCGCCATCACCGCACAGGCCTATGTGGAGATGCTGGAGGGAGGCTTCACCCGCGTGGGTGAATTTCACTACGTGCATCACGACCCCGAAGGCGAGCCGTACGCCAATCCGGCCGAGACGGCGGTGCAGGTCGCGGCGGCTGCCGCGCGTACGGGCATCGGTCTCACCTTGCTCCCGGTCTTCTACGCCCATGGCGGCTTCGACGGCCAATCACCGAACGCAGGTCAGCGCCGCTTCGTCACCAGCCTCGACGGCTATGCACGCCTGCTCAACGCCAGCCGGAAACTCATGAACTCGCTGGAGGGCGCGACTCTCGGTGTCGCGCCGCATTCGCTGCGTGCGGTGACGCCGGAAGAGCTTGTCCAGATTGTGGCGCTGGGCGGATCGGGGCCCATCCACATCCATGCCGCCGAACAGATCGGTGAAGTGGAGCAATGCCTTGCCTGGTCGGGCGCACGACCCGTGCAATGGCTGCTCGAACACGCGGCCGTCGATCGTCGCTGGTGCCTGGTGCATGCCACGCACATGACGGACGAAGAGTGTCGAGGCCTCGCCGCGCGCGGTGCTGTCGCCGGACTGTGTCCGATCACCGAAGCCAATCTGGGCGATGGAATCTTTCCGGGTCCGGCATTCCTCGGGGCTGGCGGCGAGTTCGGCATCGGCACGGATTCCAATATCTCGATCAGTGTTGCCGACGAATTGCAGCAGCTCGAGTACAGCCAACGGCTGCGCGACCGCGCTCGTAACGTCATCGGTGGTAGTGACGCGCGCTCGACGGGCCGCGTATTGTTCGACAGCGCCGTGCGTGGCGGCGCGCAAGCGCTTGGCATCGATGGG
>DASTTJ010000126.1:0-9569 GCA_035760205.1 Steroidobacteraceae bacterium
GTTGTTGGTAATGGCCAGTACCGACTTGATGACGTGAATGTCGGGATTGTCCGTTTCCGGCGCCAACACGATGATCGACCGCGCCGAATGCGGATCGACCACTGCCAGATCGTCGAGATCGAGTGGATTGCCGTTGCGGCAGATGACGCGCGTGTTTGCGGTTTTCGGAAACTTCGCGCGGATGTCATCTTCCATCTCGATCTTGTCGCGCTCGGCAAGGATCACGATGCACGGATCCTTCTGGTTCGAGTTCGCGATGAGCAGCTCACCGATGATGGAGTAGACCTTGCTGGACCAGCCGAGGATGAGCGTGAAATCCTGCTCGATGACGCGCGAGCGGCCTTTTCGCAGTTCCGCCAGGCGGGACTCGAGGCCCGAGGTGATGGTGCCGATGAGTATGCTGACGATGAAGATGCCGCCGATCGTCACGATCATCATGAGCAGCCGGAGCTGCCAGCCGTTGTCGCCGGCGACCACGCCCGGGTCCAGGGTACGCAGCATGCTCTGCCACATGCCCTCGAAGAACCCGTATGGATGTTCGTGGTCGGAGGGGTCCTGGCCCACGCGCATGGCCGCGAGGATGAACGCGGCCAACATCACGATGGCGGTCGATACCAGCGCGAGCCAGCCGATGATGGCGATGGTGCCCTTTGAAAGTGTGTTCTCGAACCGATAGCGCAGTCGATCGCGCCACGTCACTTGGCTTTCCGGCATGAAACCTCGCCTCCCTTGGGGGTACGAGTCTATCCTCGGCGCATGAAAGCTCACACTTTGTCGATGATCGCGGCAGGGGGATGTCTCTTGCTCGGCGCAGCCGGCTGGCCAGCGTCAATGGCCGAGGCAATCACGCCCGCAATCACGGAAGAACAGCGGGTCATGCAGGTCACGCAGGACGCCTGCGTCGCTTTCCTCAACGCAGATCTCGCGGCGGCCGAAAGACTGCTCGCGCCGGAGTTCACGCTGGTGAATTCCACCGCGCTGGTGCAGACGCGCACCGAAGTGCTCGCGGAAATCCGGGACCGGGATCCGGAATACGAGGTGTTCCGAAATCATTCGATGACGGCGCACGTATTCGGTGATGCGGCAATCGTGCAAGGAATCACGACAGTAAAAGGCAACTCCGGCGGCAAGCAGTTTGGCGTCGACGTGCGGTTTACAGACACGCTGATCCGGCGCCAGGGACGCTGGCAACTGGTCGTCAGCCACGTCACGGCACTCTCGAACTAGCCCCTCCACGGCGCACGACGATATCGATGCTCTCGCTGTCCGGATCGAAGACGATCTGGGCTTCGCCGCTGTCGAGCTGACGGCGCACCTGCGCCACCTTCGTCTCGAAACTCACGTCCCGCTCTCCGTAGTCCGTACCCTCGCGCAGGACGAAGGATTCGATCACCCCCCGCAGCGCCGCAGCGGATAGTTCGGCATGGGGGATGGCTACCGGTTCGGAAAGGCCGGTGGACTTGTCGTCATTCAACTGTCAGATTTCCCGGAGACGTGTCAGACATGGGGAGAAGGACGGTGTTGTGAGAGTTGGTTCATTGACGGGAATCAGCTAATCGGGACACTTGATGCTCGGATGCAGTTTACGCGGCCAAAATAAGGAAAACTCCGGGCATGAATCTATCTGGCGCCCTGCCGCTCAGTCTCAAGCTTTTTCTCATTGCATTCTCGCTGACGCTGGCCATCTACAACGTGCTGCACCAAGGCGGACCGAGCCTGCTGTTTTTCTGCAATGTGGCGCTGTTCGTGGCCACCTACGGCATCTGCGTCGAACAACCCCTGCCCGTGTCGATGGCTGCCGTGGGGGTGGTCTTCATCCAGTTTCTTTGGAGCGTGGATCTGATGCTGTCGGCCGCGGACATGTCACCGTTGCGCATGACAGCATTCATGCTCGGAGACGATCTTTCCCCGTTCAAGAAGAGCCTGGCGATGTTTCATGCCTGGTTGCCGTTCGCGCTGCTATTTGCGTTGTCGCGCCTGGGTTACGACTCGCGCGCCCTGGTCTGGTGGACTTCGCTGACCTGCGCGTTGCTGCTGGTGAGCTATCTGTTCCTGCCGCGCCCGCCCGCGCCGGCGGATAACCCCACCCTGTCGGTGAACATCAACTTCGTGTTCGGACTGAACATGTCCGGCCCGCAACAACGCATGCCGGAACTTGCCTGGCTTGCCGGGATGATGCTCGCGCTGCCCGCTTTCGTCTTTCTGCCCTCGCACTTGGTATTCAAACGGCTTTTCCGCCGCGCGCCGCTACGTTGAGTACTTCCTGACCAACAGCGCCGCGCCGGTAAGCGCGCTCGAGACGGCAAGCATGATCCATTCGATGTGCTGATCCGGCGAAACGATGACGCGCGGAATGTGCAGCAGGACCACGAACGAACCCATCATGCCGGCTAACAACGTGGCCGCGAGCCGCGCCTTGATGCCGCTGACCAGGGCGATGCCCGCGGCGAGATGCCCGGCTCCGGTCGCCCAGGCCCAGAATACCTTGCCGGGGATCCACGCCGGAACGAATGACGCCGTGAAGTCGATGTAGTTGAAGTGCGCGAAGCCGAACACCATGGCGGAAATGCCGGCAACGATGCGCGCCACGACACTGAGTGTCCTGCGAAGCTGACCCGCGCTGTTGGCGACCAACGCCGTACCGCCGGCTGTCAGGAATGCGATCTCCGCGGGACTGTTCCATGCGCCGATGTGCGTGAATGACTTGAGGGCCACCGGCAGGTTGAGCACGAGCATCCACAAGCCATAGAACGACGCCAGCAGCAGTGCGCCGCCGCGCTCGCCTTTGCCCGACAGAATGGCGCCGCCGCCGATGATGAGCAGAGCACCGCTGAGATAGGCGAGCATGGTGCGTCCGGCGATGCCGGCGGGTACCGGTTGCCACTGCATGGCGAAGTCATGGAAGCAGATGCCGACGGCGCCGAGCAGCAGCGCGCCCAAGCCGTAGAGAGTGGCGTTGAGGTTCATGCCCTCATCTTAACCACCAGCGGATCAACAAGCTAACTACTCCGAGCGCGGCGATGCTGGTGGCCCAGATGAGGGCCATCCACCCGAGTCTTCGCGCGAGTGGCGCATCTTCGGGACTGTTTCGAGTCAATGATAACCCTCGTGTGCGACCTTGCCCCTGAACACCCAGTACGACCAGGCCGTGTACGCGAGGATCAGCGGTACCAGCACACCCGCGCCCCACAGCATGAAAGCCTGGCTGCTCTCGGGCGCCGCCGCCATCTGCAGCGTGACGCTGTTGGGAATGAGATAGGGATACATGCTGATGCCGAGACCGACGAAGGAAAGGCCGAACACCACCAGTGTCAGCACGAAGGGCGCGAGTTCGTAGTTCCTGCGCAGACTGCGCGCGAAACGCCAGATGAGAATGGCGATGATGAGCGGCACCTGTGCCGTCACCAGCACGGCGGGCATCGCGAACCAGCGCTCGACGTATTCGCCCCCGAGGAACAGCGTCGCGACGCTGACCGAAACAATGGCGGCCAGCGTCACTGGCGCCAGGATCCGCATGAGCCGGCGCGCATGGTTCTGCGTCTCGCCGTCGGTCTTCCAGTTGAGCCAGCATGCGCCTAACAAGGAATAGCCGGCGACCACACTCACGCCGGTGAGAAGACTGAACGGCGTCAGCCAGTCCCACCAGCCGCCGCCGTAGGCGCGGCCTTCGACCTGTATGCCCTGCAGCAGCGCGCCGAGCATGATGCCTTGCGTCAGCGCGGCGACCAGCGATCCGGCGGTGAATGCGAAATCCCAGATGGCCCGATGCGCCGGATCGCGCCAGCGGAACTCGAAGGCGACACCGCGAAACACCAGCGCCAGCAGCATCGCGATCAGCGGCGCATACAGCGCTGACATGATGATGCCGTAGGCCAGCGGAAACGCCGCCATCAGGCCGCCACCGCCGAGTACCAGCCAGGTTTCGTTGCCGTCCCACACGGGCGCAATGGAATTCATGGCGGTATCGCGCTCGCGACCGATGCCGAACACCGGAAACAGGATTCCGATGCCGAGATCGAAACCGTCCATCACGATGTACATGAAGACGGCGAACGCGAGAACGAACGCCCAGATGTTGGTGAGCAGCGTGCTGTCAGCCATGCAGAGTCCCCTTCGCGGCACCAGCCGCGGCCAGCGCCGGGCCCGGTGTGATACCCGCGGCGTGTGCCGGCGTGTTCGGCAGGTCCGGCTCGTGCGACTGCGGCGCGTGCGACATGAGTTTGAGGAGGTACCACGTGCCCATGCCAAACACCGCGAAGTAGACGATCACGAACGCGATGAGCGAGATGGCGACCGCGGGCGCGGCCAGTGGCGACACGGAATCCGCGGTGCGCAACAGCCCGTAGATTGTGAATGGCTGGCGACCGACCTCGGTGGTCATCCAGCCTGCGATGACCGCGACGAAACCGGACGGCCCCATGACCAGCGCGAAGCGCAGCAGCCAGCGCCAGTCGTAGAGCTTGCGGGTGGCGCGCGCGAACAGACTGCATGCGCCGAGCAACAACATGAGGAACCCCAGGCCCACCATCACGCGGAACGTCCAGAAAACGACTTCCACGGACGGACGATTCTCCGGCGCAATTGTGTCCAGCCCCGGAAGTGGCGCGTCGAGATCGTGCTTGAGGATCAGCGAGGACAGCTTGGGCACTTCGATGGTGTGCTCCATGCGCTGCTCTTCATCGTTCGGGATGCCGAACAGGATGAGTGGCGCACCATTCGGGTGGCTTTGGTAGTGCCCCTCCATGGCCATGACCTTCGCCGGCTGATGTTCGAGCGTATTGAGGCCATGCAGGTCACCGACGAAGATCTGCACTGGCGCCACCAGCGCCGCCATCCACATCGCCATCGAGAACATCGTACGCGCGTGTTCCTGGCGTGAATTCTTCAGCAGGTGCCAGGCGCCCACCGCGCCCACGGCGAGCGCGGTGGTTAGATAGGCCGCGATAACGGTGTGAACGAGCCGGTACGGAAAACTGGGGTTGAAGATGATGGCGGCCCAGCCGGCGGCAGGCACGAACTGCCCTTCGGCATTCATGGCGTATCCCGTGGGTGTCTGCATCCAGCTGTTTACGCTCAGGATCCAGAACGCGGAAATGAATGTGCCGATAGCCACCATGAGCGTGGCGAAGAAATGCAGGCGCTTGCCTACCTTCTGCATGCCGAAGAGCATCACGCCCAAGAAACCGGCCTCGAGGAAAAACGCGGTGAGAACCTCGTACGCCATCAGCGGACCGACGATCGGCCCCGCCTTGTCCGAGAACACCGCCCAGTTGCTGCCGAACTGGTACGACATGACGATGCCGGAGACCACGCCCATGGCGAATACCACCGCGAAGATCTTCAGCCAGTACTTGAAGAGGTCCAGGTACAGCGCCTTGCCGGTCTTCAGCCACAACGCTTCGAGCACCGCGAGAAAACTCGCGAGGCCGATGGAAAACGACGGGAAGATGAAATGAAAACTGACCGTGAAACCAAACTGGATTCGGGCCAGCAGCAGCGCGTCGGCATCATGAAACATGCGCGTATTTTAGACCCGTCAGTGATTGCGATTTGAATCAAATCGCGGTTCCCGACGGCCGGCGGATCGATATGTTTATCTTTTCCCCGGCGCCGGTTCCGACTGCATTAACCGCGCATACTGGCCCGACAAACAAGTACAGAAACGAACCGAAAGGATCTATGAAAAATCTCATCGACGCGGCCATGGAAACAGGCAACTTCAGGACACTGCTGAGCGCATTCAAGTCAGCATCGCTCATCGACATGCTTCGCTCGCCCGGCCAGTACACGATTTTTGCGCCGACCGACGCGGCATTCAAGCGCCTGCCTGCAGGCTCGCTCGACGCATTGTTCAAGGACGCGCGCACGCTCAAGCCGTTTCTCTGCAATCACATGATGGCGGGCGTCAAAGCGGCCAACGACATTCTGCCGGGCGAACTCAAGCCCATGGAAGGCAAGGTATTGCGCGCCTCACTGCACGGCAGCGCGGTTCACATCAACGGCGTGACCATCGTGCAGTCGGACATTCGCGCAACCAATGGCGTCATCCACGCAATCGACGACGTGCTGGTCCCGCTCAATCCCATTCTTGCCGCAGTGGCCTAGACTCAAAGCCGCTCTTCGTCGCCTGGCTGCCTATCTACCGCGGCAGCTCGGCGCGTAATCGCGCGATTTCCTCTTCGAGCCCGCGCACGCGTTCCAGCAGCCGCAGCGCCACGGACAGACCGCGCGTATCCAGCTCGAAGTCATCGCGCAGGCGGCAGGCGGTACGCGCCACGGTGATCACGCGCGCACTGAAGCTGTAGCCGGCGCCCGGCGAGCCGCTCGCGGGAATCGCTCCGCTGTGCACCAGTTCGAGCAATTCCGTTTCGTGCAGGCCCGACAACTCGATGAGTTCGCGCAGGCTGACCACGCGATGCTCATCGAGCCACAACACTTCCGTTTCGATGTTCATGCGCCCTCCGCGGCGAAATGCCGCCGTGGGTCGAACCCGCTCGCCTCCGCCAGTTCCTGGTAAAGCCCGCGCTCGCGATCGCCGATCTGCGCGGGCACCACGATCTGGGCCACGGCGATCAGATCGCCTGCGCCACCGCCAGGCTTGGGCAGCCCTCGCCCTCCGAGCCGCAACTTGCGCGCGGCTGCCGTGCCCGCCGGCACCCTGAGACTGACCGGACCCGACAACGTCGGAATCTCCACCACTGCGCCCAAGGCCGCTTCCCATGGCGCCAGTGGCAGGTCCAGGAACAGATCGTGGCCCGTCGAGCGATACAGGCGATGCGACTTCAAAGCGATGTCGAGATACAGGTCGCCATCGCGCCCGCCGCGAAAGCCCTTGCCGCCCTTGCCAGGCAGACGCAGCCGCTGACCATCGACAGCCCCGGGGGCGATACGCGCCTTCACCGTGTGCGGGGTGCGCCGCAGCTGTCCGGAAGCGTCGTATTCCGGCATCGAGAGCGACAGCGACAACGTGGTGCCGCGAAACGCGTCTTCGAGGCTGAGCTCCACGGGCACTTCGAAATCCTGGCCCGGCAGCGGCCCGCCGCGGCCGGCGCCACGCGCGCCTCCAAAGCTCGAGAACAGATCGGAAAAATCCACATCTTCGAAGGAAAAATGATCGGATCCGGCGCCGCCATGCTGGCGTGCCCAATCCGGCGGTGGTCGGAATTCCTCACCCGGTGGCCGACTGCCGAGCGCGTCGTAGGCTGCGCGCTTCCCGGCATCTTTCAGTGTCTGGTAAGCCTCGGCGACTTCCTTGAACCTTGCTTCCGCACCCGGCTCCTTCGAGACGTCGGGATGGTATTTCTGCGCGAGGCGCCGATACGCCTTCTTGATCTCATCGGCCGAAGCACCGCGCTCGACTCCGAGCGCTGCGTAATAGTCCGCGTATTTCATTGCACTCCGTGAATCACTCGTCTCCCATGGACATCTGCTTCTGCCGGTAGCCCGCGGGGATGTTGAACATCGAGGCGGGGATCGCCTCTTCGCGCCAGACGCGCATGAGCTGCTCGAGGTCGCCGAGCCTGCCGTTCTCGTACGCGCGCGAGCGCACCGGAAAGCCATTGACCTTGGCCTGGGCGCCGAATTCGTTGGAAATCATGCCCGACAGCATGGGGACTGATTTCGCCATTTCCTCGAACACTTTGGCGAAGTTGGCGAACACGGCGGAGAAGTTTTCCTTGCCCGGTAAAGCCGAATACGGCACCACGCACCACTGGTCGTCGAGCTTGTCTTCGCGCTTGATGTCCCAGATGCGGCAAGTGCGCCCATCTACCTTGTCGGACTTTCCGGTGTCGATGGCTTCCACCGTCCAGGTGCGTTCCTTGCCCGACATGCCGGGCACCATTTCTTCCATCTGCGCGCGCTGCTCAGGCGGCAACTTCGAAAGCTGCTCTTTCATTTCCTCCATCGCCACGGCTATCTTCTTCGCGAGTTGTTCCAGTGTCGCCTTGTCGACCACGACGTAGCTCTTGTCCGCGTCGTCGATGGCATACAGCGTGCCGCCCTTGATCAGCGTGACGTGGCCTTCGGCGTCGACAAATCGGCCGAGGCCCTCCTGCACGTACATCTTCTGCGCGAGCTCGGTCTTGTCGCTGCTGATGACATGGTCGACCAGCTCCACGTACACGCCGGCGCCTGCCGCTTGCGCGACGAGCGCACCCAGAACGACTATAAGAGTGCGTTTCATGAAACCCCTCGTGGTTTTGTGCCCGGGACTCTACACCGCACGTTATAGACTTAAAACCGCATGGAAGAGCGCCGCAAACCCATTCTGGGACGTGTAGTTCCGGGCGTTACGCCCACCCTGCAGCGACGGCTGCGGCGCGTGTTCGCGCTCCTGCAGTGGCTCAGCGTGCCACTCGCGGGCCGGCTTGCCTTTCGCATGTTTCTCACGCCGCCGCGACGAAAAGTGGAGGCCAGTGACGTTCCGATCGTCGCCCAGGCGGAGCGCGCCACGCTGCGATGCGGAGCCGACAAGTTCACCGTGTGGTACTGGGGCCAGGGCGAGCCATGCGTGGTGTTGCTGCACGGCTGGGGCAGTCACGCAGCGCGCTTCGCGAATTTCGTAGCGCCACTGCGCGCCGCGGGTTTCTCGGTCATTGGCATAGACGCGCCCGCGCATGGCACTTCGCCCGGACGCCTGTCCGACCTGCCGAGATTTCGCGACAGCCTCGCCGAAGTACTGCGTCGGCACGCACCGGTGCATGCGGTGGTGGGTCATTCTCTGGGTGGCGGAGCCGTGCTCACCGTACTGGCGGAAACCGCCGACTATCACCCGAAGAAAATCTGCCTTTTCGGTGTGCCATCGGACATGGATTACATTCTCGGTTCGTTCGCCATGATGTTAGGTCTCAAGTACGCGGCGCGCGCGAATTTGCGCGAGCGCTTCGCGGCGCACTTCGGCCGTCCGGCCAATGCCATTTCTGTCGCCGCTGCCGCGGAGTCGGTGCGCATCCCGGTTCTGATCGT
This sequence comes from Steroidobacteraceae bacterium, assembly GCA_035760205.1. Taxonomy (GTDB): domain Bacteria; phylum Pseudomonadota; class Gammaproteobacteria; order Steroidobacterales; family Steroidobacteraceae; genus CADEED01. The sequence continues at coordinate 8,968 of DASTTJ010000126.1, forward strand.
CCACGATGAAGAAGACAGTGTCGCGCCGTTTGCGCAGGGCACTGCGCTCGCGGCGGCGATTCCGCACGCCATGCTCTGGCGCACGCAGGGACTCGGCCACAGCGGCGCACTGCGCGATGCCGCCACTATCGAGCGCGTGGTGGAATTTCTGCGCGCTATATGATGCGCCGCGCGAGAATCGCCGCGTGTTCCTCGTCGAACTCGGCGAGACCGCCGAGGGTCAAATGCGGGGTCGAATTCTCCGAGGCGAACGTCTGGCCCAGCGACGGCACAGCCACCACGCTCATGCCCGCGGCCCGCGCCGCGCGAACTCCGGTCGCGGAGTCCTCGAAGGCGATGCACTGCCCCGCCGGCACCCCGAGCCTTTGCGCCGCCTGTAGATAGACCGCCGGATCCGGCTTGCCTTGCTCGACGAAATCCGCCGACACGACGGCGTGAAAGGCGCGGGCGATGCCGAGCTCGCTCAACACCAGTTGGCACAGCACCGCCGGGGAGTTCGAAGCGAGCCCGATTCGCCAGCCGAGGCTTGCGCACAAAGCGAGGATTTCGTGAACGCCGGGCATCGCGGCACTGTGCGCGCGGATCTGGTCGGCGACGCGGGC
>DASTTJ010000127.1:0-3017 GCA_035760205.1 Steroidobacteraceae bacterium
CCGCGCTCGTGCCCGGCCACCTACATCGGTTTCTGGGATGACATCCGCCGCATCTTCGCGAATACCACGGAAGCGAAGATCGCCGGTTACAGCATCAGCCGCTTCTCGTTCAACACCGGTGAGGGACGCTGCCCGGCCTGCGAAGGCCAGGGCATGCAGACCATCGAGATGAACTTCCTCCCCGATGTGAAAGTGTTGTGCGACTCGTGCCGTGGCCGGCGTTTCAACACCGAGACGATGTCCATCCTGTGGCGTGGCAAGTCGGTCGGCGACCTGTTAGCCATGAACATCGACGATGCGGTGGAGTTCTTTGCGGCGCATGCGTCTATCCACCACGCTTTGCGCCTGCTGCAGGACGTTGGGTTGGGGTATCTCACCCTGGGACAGCCCAGCCCGACGTTGTCGGGTGGCGAAGCGCAGCGCATCAAGCTGGTGACCGAGCTCTCGAAGGTGCGCGGCGAGGAGCGGCGCGCACCACGCCAGAAACAGCAGCACACTCTGTACGTGCTCGACGAACCCACCGTGGGACTGCACATGGCCGACGTGGAGAAACTCATCCATGTGCTGCATCGGTTGGTCGACGCCGGGAATTCGGTCGTCGTCATCGAACACAATCTCGATGTCATGGCCGAGGCAGACTGGCTCATCGACATGGGCCCCGAGGCCGGGGCCGGCGGCGGCAAGGTCGTGGCCGCGGGACCGCCTTCGGTCATCATTAAAGCCAGCGGCTCGCACACCGGCGCCGTGCTCAAGCATTTTCTCAGGAGCAGCAAGGCATGGGACATGGATTGAACTGCTGGAAATGCGGCGCTTCGCTCGAAGCGCTGTCGCTGCCGTTGCGTCGGCTCGATGAGTGCAAGGCCTGCCACTCCGAGCTGCACGTGTGTCGCCTGTGCGTGGAGTACGACACGCGCGTCGCGAAACATTGCCGTGAACCCACCGCCGAAGAAGTACGCGACAAGACCGCGGCGAATTTCTGCGATCACTTCAAGCCGAAGGTGGGTGCCTATGTGGCGCCGACCGGTGAAGCCGACGCGGCGCGCGCGGCGCTGGATGCGCTGTTCGGAAAGAAGTAAACAGGCTTCAACGCGCGACCGCAAGTAGACGTTTGACTAACTACCCGCGGCCGTCGTGGTCGAAGTCTCCGCGTCGAGCGCCACGTTTTCCCGATGCGCTCAGCACGCGCGAGGCGTAAACTACACGCATCAACTCTTGCGCTAAGTCACAAGGAAGTGCCATGCGTTCCATCACCGAGATCGCGGCCGAGATCTGCACCCTCGCCGGCCGCATCAACGCCGCCCACCATCGCTGGCTCAAGCTCATCGCTGAGTTCGATGAGCGCAAGGGCTGGTCGGACGGTGGGAGCCAATCCTGCGCGCACTGGCTCAACTGGAAATGCGGTTTGGCCATGGGCGCCGCGCGCGAGAAGGTGCGCGTGGCCCGTGCGCTGCAGAAGTTACCCAAGGTGGCCGCGGCCATGGAGCTCGGCACCTTGAGCTATTCCAAGGTGCGCGAGATCAGCCGCGTCGGCAACGACGGGAACGAGGACTACCTGCTCATGATCGCCGAGTGCGGCACCGCCGCGCATGTGGAGAAGCTGGTGCGCGCCTACCGACGCTGCCAGGAGGCGGAGGAACTGTCGCGCGAGGCGCGGCAGAAGCAAAGCCGGTCCGTGAGCCTGCGCTACGACGACGACGGGTCTCTCATCATGAGTTGCCGTCTGCCGGCCGAGGCCGGCGCCATGATGTTGAAAGCTCTCGAGCTGGCGCTGGAGAAGTTGCCGGCTGACACGCTTGCTACTCGCAAAGTTACCGCGGGAACCTCACGCGAACGCGTGCCGTTCAGCGTGCGTCGCGCGGACGCACTGGCCCTGTTCGCTGAAGGCTTCCTAGCGCACGAAGTGCTTGAATGTCACGGCACCGACAGGCACCAGATCGTGGTGCATGTGGCCGAGGAGACCCTGCGCGAGCGCACCGCGGGCTGCTGCGAGTTCGAACACGGACCTTCCATCGCCGCCGAGACCGCGCGCCGCTTCGCATGCGATGCCAGCATCGTCACCCTCATCGAGAATGAAGGCGGCGAGCCACACAATCTCGGACGCAAGACGCGAACCATCTCCGCTCCATTGCGCCGGCTCCTCAATGCCCGCGACAAGGGCTGCCGTTTTCCGGGCTGCGCCAACGCCCGCTACATCGATGCCCATCATGTCGTGCACTGGGCCAATGGCGGCGAGACCAAGCCCGCCAACCTCATTTCGTTGTGCCGGTTCCACCATCGCGCGGTGCATGAAGGCGGTATGCGCATCGAGATTCTGGATGACGGTGCGTTCAGGTTCGTCAAACCAGATGGGGAGTGTCTTGATGACGTCGCGCCGGGCTGCACGCAGCCGCTCGGGGATTGGAGACAGCTGCCGGATGGGGCCCAGGCTGATCGCTGGCGCGGAGAGAGAATGGATTACGACATCGCGGTGGATCTGCTCATCCAGCACAGCAGGCGGGGGAGAGATGTTCCGGCGGGAACGTAGGTCGAATGGTCGCGTCTTTGCTTAGTTAGGCGGGCGCAGGGTGTAGCCGGAATTCTTCGGGAAATTCGGCACAGGCCACGTTCAAACTGACTGGGTCACCTAGTACGCGGCCGTAGAGCTTGAGGTCCGTGAGGCAAAACCCCTTTATCTCAACAGCATCGGATAGTCCGGCGACAATCGCTTTACCGGCGTCGAACTGCGCGGCTCCCAATGTTTCCCAAGTCCTTTAGCGTTCCCGCTCTCGCCCTTCCGGCATCCTTTTACATCAGCAAACGGCGAGTAGCGGCAGCCTCCGCACTTCTTCGAACACCTTCGTTCGGGTCATTGCGCAGCTTCGACATCAGGTCTTGTGATGCGGCGTCCTGCCAATTCAATGCTGGAAAAAGAGCCCCGAAGGCATGAAAGCGAACTGTAGGGTTTTCATGCTCAACTAACTTGCGCAGTCGAGAGATGAAATTGTCGAAGCTATATAGTTCGACATGTAGCTCGCTAA
>DASTTJ010000128.1:0-3329 GCA_035760205.1 Steroidobacteraceae bacterium
GTCGCGCTCATCACGGGCGGAGCCGGTGGCATCGGCCTCGCGACGGCGCGACGGCTCATGGACGAAGGTTCCTGCGTCGTGATCTGCGACATCGATCGAGATGCTCTCGCGGGCGCGGAAGCCGAGCTCAAGAAGAAGTACGGCGCCGACGTCGTTGCCAGCTCCTGGGTCGATGTGACCCGCGAGGAGGCCGTGATCGCCGGCTTTCGCGACAGCGCCTGGAAATTCGGCGGCGTCGACATCTGCGTCTCGAATGCCGGCATCGCCTCTGCCTCGCCAGTAGAAGATACGACGCTTGCCCTGTGGCAAAAGAACATGGACATCCTGGCGACGGGCTACTTCCTCATCGCCCGCCAGGCCTTCCAGCTTTTCAAGACACAGTCGATCGGCGGATCGATCGTGTTCATCGGGTCGAAGAACGCCCTCGCCGCTTCTCCAGGCGCCGCCGCGTATTGCACCGCCAAGGCCGCCGAGCTGCATCTGGCGCGCTGCCTCGCGCTCGAAGGCGCACCCCATGGCATTCGCGTAAACGTCGTGAACCCGGACGCCGTCCTGCGTGGATCGCGTATCTGGCAGGGCGAATGGGCCCATCAGCGCGCCGCGCAGAACAAAACCAGCGTCGACAATCTCGAGACCGTGTATCGCGAACGCAGCCTGCTCAAGCGCAGCGTTTACCCGGAAGATGTGGCCGAAGCGGTGGCATTCTTTGCCTCCGAGAGATCCGCCAAGTCGACGGGCAATATCGTGAATGTCGATGCCGGCAATGCCGGCGCGTTCACGCGTTAGATCGGTCAATCCGCAGTTCAAAGAGGGGCTCATGTCCAAGGCGTTCGCCGATCCGCGCGATGCGAACTACATCGCGTCGGCCAATCAGCCGCTGGCGGCTACGCTGGCCTCCGACTACGCGACTCTTGGCGCGCAGCTCGAACGCCGCGGCATGAAGATCGACGACATCACGCGCGCCGTCGCCGAATTCAAAGTGGCGACCCCATCCTGGGGCGTCGGCACGGGGGGCACGCGCTTCGGCCGTTTCCCCGGCCCTGGCGAGCCGCGCAATGTGTTCGAGAAGCTCGAAGACTGCGCAGTCATTCACAAGCTGACGGGCGCAACGCCCACCGTGTCGCTGCACATCCCGTGGGATCGCACGGACGACTACAAGGGCCTGCGTGAACACGGCGCCGCACTCGGCCTCGGGTTCGACGCGATGAACTCGAACACGTTTCAGGATCAGATCGGTCAGCCGTTGTCGTACAAATACGGCAGTCTCACGCATACCGATACGGCCGTGCGAGCGCAGGCGGTGGCCCACAACATCGATTGCATCGCGGCCGGCAAGGCGCTGGGCTCGAAGGCACTCACCGTCTGGATCGGCGACGGCGCCAACTTTCCGGGCCAGTCGCATCTCGGGCGCGCCTTCGAGCGTTACCTCGAGTCCACGAAGTCTATCTACGCCGCGCTGCCCGAAGACTGGCGGATGTTCATCGAACACAAGCTGTACGAGCCGGCTTTCTACGCCACCGTCATCCAGGATTGGGGCAGCTCACTCATGGCCGTGCAGACGCTGGGCCCGAAGGCCTTCTGCCTCGTCGATCTCGGTCATCATGCGCCAAATGTGAACATCGAGATGATCGTCGCGCGACTGGTCCACGCGCGCCGGCTCGGCGGCTTTCATTTCAACGATTCCAAGTATGGCGATGACGACCTCGATGCCGGTTCGATCGAGCCGTTCCGTTTGTTCCTGGTATTCAACGAGCTGGTCGAAGCCGAACTCGCAAAGGCGCCTGACTTCAGGCCTGCGCATATGCTCGATCAGTCCCATAACGTTACCGACCCGATCGAAAGCCTCATGACCAGCGCCATCGAGCTGCAGCGTGCCTATGCGCAGGCGTTGATCGTCGACCGCAAGTCGCTGCATGAATACCGGCTCGGCAATGACGTGCTCATGGCCGCACAGACGCTGAAACGCGGTTTTACCGCTGACGTTTCGCCCATCCTGGCTCAGGCGCGGGCCTCGAGGGGCGCGGCCATCGATCCGGTCTCGGCTTATCGCAACAGCGGCTATCGGACCAAATGCGCGGAAATGCGGCCGGGCAAACCAAGTCTCGGTGGTGGCATAGTCTAGCCAGGGGCTCACGCCCCACTCCTAACGCCGCCGAAGCGGCGGCGTACATGAAAAAAATGACTTATGACTGTGCTCAATAGCATCGAGGATTTGCGTCAACTAGCGCGGCGCCGTGTACCTCGCGCCATCTTCGACTACGCCGACCGCGGCTCATACGACGAGGTCACGTTCAACCGCAATCTGGCGGACCTCGCCGCGATCCAGCTGCGCCAGCGCGTCATGGTCGACGTCTCGCAGCAGCAGCTTGCCACCCACATTCTTGGCGAGGATTGGACCATTCCCCTGGGCATTGGCCCTACCGGCCTCACCGGCCTGTTTCACGCGAATGGCGAGATGTTGGGCGCCCGAGCAGCACAGGCATTCGGTGTGCCCTTCTGCCTGAGCACGATGTCCATCTGCTCCATCGAAGACGTGCGCAGCGTGGTGCAGAAGCCGTTCTGGTTCCAGGTCTATCTCATGCGCGATCGCAGCTTCAATGCCGAGTTGCTCGACCGCGCGCTCGCGGCCAATTGCTCCGCCATCATGCTCACCGTCGACATGCCCGTTCAGGGGCTGCGCCGGCGCGATCCGAAGAACGGACTCTCCATTCCGCCAAAGCTCACTCTCAAGAACATGTTCGAAGTAGCGATGCGGCCGACGTGGGCGCTGAAGGTGCTCACAGGCCGACGACGAACTTTCGGCAATCTCGAAGCGCGCATGAAAGGCACTGGTGGGCTCAAGACACTTTCCGAATGGATCGCACAGCAGTTCGATCCGACAGTGACGTGGAAAGATCTCGCCTGGCTGCGTGAGCGCTGGCCGCGCAAGATCATCATCAAGGGTATCCTCGATGCCGAGGACGCGCGGCTCGCCTGTCAGCACGGCGTAGATGCGTTGGTGGTGTCGAATCATGGCGGACGCCAGCTCGATGGAGCCCGCTCGACCATCTCCGCATTGCCCGAAGTCGTCGAGGCCGTCGCCGGCCGATGCGAAGTGTTGTTCGACGGCGGCGTGCGCTCGGGTCAGGACGTACTCAAGGCTCTGGCGTTGGGTGCCAAGGGTTGCCTCATGGGCAAGGCCTTCCTCTATGCGCTGGCGGCGCGTGGCGAAGCGGGCGTCACGCTCGCTCTCGACATCATCCGCAAGGAGCTCGCCATCAGCCTCGCGCTCACCGGCGCCAATGACGTACGCAAGGTGACCCGCGACATCCTCGCGAGGTAGTGCCGGG
>DASTTJ010000129.1:0-12435 GCA_035760205.1 Steroidobacteraceae bacterium
AGGCCATGGGCTGTCCCCTCTTTCACCGAATTGTAACGCCGCGAGTCGCGCGTACAACGCATTGTCGCGCAGCAGTTCCTCATGGCGGCCGGTTCCTACGATGCGCCCGCGGTCGACGACCACGATGCGATTCGAATTGACGGCGGTGGCCAGCCGGTGCGCGATGACCAGCGTGGTGCGGTCGCGCATCAGCTTCTCGAGCGCGTCCCGCACCAGCTGCTCGCTCTCGGAATCGAGCGAACTGGTGGCTTCATCGAGCAGCAGGATGGGCGGATTCTTGAGGATCGCCCGCGCAATCGCGATGCGCTGTTTCTGCCCGCCCGACAGCCGCGCGCCTTTTTCACCGAGGAAAGTGTCGTATCCGTCGGGCAGTCTGCCGATGAATTCGTCGGCCGCGGCAGCGCGCGCCGCCGCTTCGATATCCGCGTCGCTGGCTCCCGGACGGCCATACCGGATGTTTTCGCGCGCGGTCGCGCCGAAGATCATGGTCTCCTGGGGCACGAGGCCGATGCGGGCGCGCACGGCCGAAGGGTCCGCGCGCGCGATATCCTGGCCGTCGATGAGTATTCGTCCCGAGCCCGGGTCATAGAAGCGCAGCAGCAACTGGAACACCGTGCTCTTGCCGGCCCCCGAAGGCCCTACGAACGCGACGGTTTCTCCCGGCGCGATCTTCAGATCGAAATCGTCGAGAGCGCGAGTGTCGGGGCGCGACGGATAGTTGAAGTTCAGATGCTGAAAAGTGATTCCACCCTTCACCACTTGGAGATCGATGGGTTCCACGGGGGTGATGATGGAAGGCCGCGATTGCAGCAGCTCGATGGTGCGTTCCATGGCGCCCGATGCGCGCTGCAGCTCGCCCCACATCTCCGACAGCGCCGCGACCGACGTGCCCATGAAGATGGCATAGCTCAGGAACTTGGCGAGGTCGCCTCCGGACATCGTGCCGTCGAGCACGGACCGCGCCCCGAGCCACAACACCAGCGTGACCGCCGAGAACATCGTCATGATGGCCAGCGCGATGAGCCAGGCACGGACGCGCGTGCGCTGGATCGCGGTGGTGAAGCTTGCCTCGACTGCATCGTCGTAGCGGCGGCCATGCAGCCCTTCGAGCGTGAATGCCTGCACGGTCTGGATGGCGTTCAGTGTCTCGCCGGCAAGTCCGGAGGTGTCCGCCACGCGATCCTGCGAATCGCGCGAAAGGCGCCGCACGCGCCGCCCGAACAGCAGCATGGGCAGCAGCACGGTGGGGATCAGCGCGAAAATGATGAGCGCCAGCTTGAGGCTGGTGAGCAGCAGCAGGACCAGCGACCCCACGAAGCTCACCGTGGAGCGCAACAGGATGGACAGACCGATGCCGGACAGCGACTGGATCAGCGTGGTGTCGGTCGTGAGCCGTGACAGCACTTCGCCGGTCTTGGTCACCTCGAAGAACGCCGGGTCCATGCGGATCACCCGCGCGTAGACCGCGCTGCGCAAGTCGGCCACCACGCGTTCGCCGATCCAGTTCACCAGGTACATGCGCAAAGACGCGAATGCGGCGAACACGGCGGCGGCCACCAGCAGCCACATGAAATAGCGGTCGATCGCCGCCGCGTTGGCGGCGCTGAAGCCCTTGTCGATGACGTTCTTGAGCGCCTGCGGCAGTGCCAGCATGGCGGCGGCGGCAACCAGCAGCGCGAGAAACGCCACCAGCATGCGGTCGCGGTACGGCGCGAGAAACGGCAGAAGTGCCCGGAGCGGTTTTAGCGAGCTGCCTTTGGGGCGTTCATTGCTCACGGAACTTGAGCTTGCCCAAGTTCAGTTCCCACCACATGCGGAAATCGCCCGCGAGACTGTAGAAGGGATATCGGAAAGTGGCCGGACGATTGCGCTCGAAGCGGAAATGGCCGACCCACGCAAAGCCGTAACCGCAGAGCATCGTGCCGACCGCAAACCATGGCTCGCCGGTGAAGATGAGCGCCACCAGGAAGAGGACCGCGCCCCACGTGCCGATGAAATGCAGCACTCGGGACACCGTATTCCGGTGCTCGGACAGATAGAAAGGATAGAACTCCGCGAAGCTGCGGAAATCCGGTTCCTTCCTGACGACGGCGCGGGTATCCATACGTGGCTGACATCATCCAGTACTCTGCAGCCCTTCGGCAATGCCCGCGATGCACGCCAGCAGCGATTCGAATAAATCACGGTCCTGGCGCCCTGTTTCCCTCCATCGTCTTAGTAGATCGACCTGAAGCAGATTGACGGGATCCACGTATGGATTTCGCAGCTCGATCGAGCGTTGCATCGTCTGGTCGCGGTCGAGCAGCGCGCGGGTCTGCTTGATGGCCAGCACCTGCTCCACCACCAGGCTGAATTCGGCGCGTAGTTTGACGCCGAAGTGTCGCTGGCGGGCATCGGCGAGGTCTTCGTAAGCCGCCGCGATGTCGAGATCCGCGCGCGACAGCGACGCCTCGAGATCGTCGATGAGCGTAGTGAAGTAGTTCCATTCGTTGTACGAAGATCGGGCCGCGTCGAGCCCCAGTTCTTCGATGGCCGTTCGCAGCCCGGTTCCCGCCCCGAACCAGGCCGGCAACATGTGCCGGGACTGAGTCCAGGCGAACACCCAGGGCACCGAACGCAGTGCATCAAAACCTTCCTTGCCAGGGCGCACCGCCGGCCGCGAGCCGATCTGCATGCGCGTGATCACGTCGATGGGCGTGACTGACTGGAACCAGGAATAGAAGTCGGCATCGGCGTTCACGAAGCGCCGGTAGGTCTGGCGGCTTACCACGGCCAGTCGCGCCGCGAACTGCGATTGCTCCGCGCTCGCCGCGGTGCCGGTGACGGCGCCACCGATCGACAGCGCCAGCGCATTGAAAGCGCGCTCCAGCGTGCGCATCGCGATGGGTTTCAAGCCATAACTCTGGTTGATGACTTCGCCCTGCTCGGTCAGGCGCAGCACGCCATTGACCGTACCGGGCGGCGCGGTGCGCACCAGTGAGTCGATTCGCGAGCCGCCGCGGGCGATGCTGCCACCGCGCGCATGGAAAATGACGTGCCGCTCATTGGCGGCTGCCAGCACGGTGTGCAGATCCGCCTGCGCGCGATAAGCCGCGAAACGCGCGGCGCAGATGCCGCTTTCCTTGTTGGTGTCCGAATAACCGATGAGCGCGCACTGCGTACGGCCGCGGGCATCGAGGTGCCGCCGGTACAGCGGGTCGCCTAACAAAGTCTTCATGATGTCGCCGCAGCGTTCGAGTGCATCGACGGATTCGAACAGCGGCGCGATGTCCACGGCCACTTCGCCCGAGGTGCGATCGTAGGCTTCGGCCCAGCGCGCCAGCAGCAGCGGCGCAAGCACATCGTCCGCGCCCTGCGTTGCGCTCACCACGTAATAACCGATGGCGTCCGGACCGTAGCGGTGCCGCGCCTGCAGGATGCCTTCGAATACACCGAGAGTGCGCCGACCGAGCGCGTCGAGCTCCACCTTCACGCCGGCATCGCGCTCGATGGCCCGCACCAGCAGATCGTGCCGCTCGGCGGGTGGGCGCGCCATCCAGTTCGGATCGTCGAGCCCCTGGCCGATCACGCGATGATGAATTTCCGCGTGCTGGCGCAAATCGAGTGTGGCGAGATGAAATCCGAAAGTTTCGACACGCCGGATCAGACGCTGCACATTGCCCCAGCCGGCGTGGAATCCTTTATTCGCCTTGAGACTGGCCGAGATCAGCTTGAGGTCGCGCATGAACTGCAGCGGACCTTCGTAACCATTGGGCCGGCCGTCATAGGTGAGGCGCAACCGCTCCGACACCTGCCCGAGAAATACACGGTACGGCATTCGATCGTGGCGCATCGGCGTGATGCCGAGGGCCCCGGGGATCAGCGTGGCGTACAGCTCGATGCGCTGGCTGAGCTCCGGATTGACCGCGCTGCGGCTGCCGCTCTGCGACAGGAGCTGCGCCAGCACGCCGCATTCCTTGAAATAGGCGTTGATGATCACCTGCTGCTGGCGCGCCAGCGTCTCGCGGATGGTCTTGGCGTGCACGTCCGGGTTGCCGTCCATGTCGCCGCCCACCCAGGTACCGAAGCGAATCATGTTGGGCAGTTCGAGCGAATCGGCAGGAACTTCGTAGAGCTTCGCCAGCGCCTCGGCGAGTTCGTCATAGAACGACGGCAGGATGCGATAGAGGATCTCCGCGAGATAGAACACCACGTGTTCCCGCTCGTCGGCGACTGTGAGTCGCTCGCGCGGATGATCTTCGGTCTGCCACGCGGTGGTTACTTCGGTTCGAACGCGGCTCCAGTTCTGCTTCAGCTCCCGCGGAGTCAGCGACGGGTCGAGACGATCGAGCAACAGCTCGGCGATGCGCTGGCTCTTGCGCAACATGGTGCGGCGCGCGCTTTCGGTGGGGTGTGCGGTGAATACCGGCTCGATGCGGATCTTCTTCAGAAGCTCGAGCACCTGGGCGAGCGTGAAGCCACGGGTCTTGAGCTCGGTAAGCGCCGCTTCGATGCCACCGGGTTGCGCGCGCTCGCTGGCCTCGAGGAAATAGCCGCGTCGCCTTCGGATGCGGTGAACTTTCTCGGCGAGATTGACCGCCCGGAACCACATGGAGAACGCGCGCGCGAGATCGCGGGCCACTTGCGGCGCACGGCCGCGAAGCTGGATGCTGAGCTCGGCCGCGGCTTCCTTGTCGCCGGCACGACGGCGGATAGATAGCTGGCGGTCTTTCTCGACCAGGTCGAACAGCGTGTCGCCACCCTGCTCCTTGAGCACGTCGCCGATCAGTGCTCCAAGCACGTGCACGTCGTCGCGCAGCGCGGAGTGTTTGGCCGGGAACTGGATGTCGTCGCGTCTCACGAAGCGCGGGATTCTACAGAAGCGGCCGGTGGAGGGCGCCTGGCGAGGCTAGGGGGCGGTAATGTGCGGTATTTCAATATATTGCGTGAAATCAACATTAGTGTTGAATGAGCGTCATGTTATAGACTGCCGCCATGTGGCCTTACCGCCAGGCAATTGAAGTGTTCCATCTCTTGTTCCTGCGCAGCTTCGGCGCGCGGGTCGACAAGACTTTGTTCGCGCTCAAGGGCGGCTGCAATCTGCGCTTTTACCATCGGAGCATCCGCTATTCCGAAGACATGGACCTGGATATGCGAACGATGGCCACGGGCACATTGCGCTCCAACGTCGAAGCCGTCCTCGCCGCGGATCCCCTTCGACAATCCTTGCGTACGCAGGAACTCGAAATCGCCGCCGTGACCGCACCCAAACAGACCTCCACCACGCAGCGATGGAAGATCGCGCTGAGCATTGCCGGTCAGCGCGACACGATCCCGACAAAAATCGAGTTCTCGCGTCGCGCCCTGGACGAGGGTGCCGAGCTCGCGCCGGTCGAACCCTCGATCATTCGACGCTACAAGCTTTACCCGGTGCTAGTACAACGCTACAACGCCTCGACCGCCTTCACACAAAAGGTGGCCGCGCTGGCATTGCGTTCTGAAACACAGGCACGCGATATCTTCGATTTGCGATTGCTGCTGGATGCGGGCGCCGCGCCGCTCAGCGTTTCCCGGGAGTTACTGACCGCCGCTGTCGAGAACGCAATGGCGATCAGCTTCGATGATTTCACTGGCCAGGTGGTCGCGTACCTCGAGCCGGAACACCAGAAGGACTACCGCGACCGCGCATCGTTCGAATCCATGCAGGAACAAGTGGTCGACGCCTTGCGGGCACCCGCGCGATGAACCAGATCGAGGCACTCCGCCGGCTACAGGGTCTGGGCACGCCGGTATTCGAGACGCGCGATGCCAGCGCCCTCCTCTCGGTCACGCCCGCGAACGCCAACATGATCCTCCGAAGGCTCGCGGACCAGGGGCAGCTCATTCACCTGACGCGGGGTCGTTGGCTCTCGGCTCGATCGATCTCGCGCCTCGCGTTGCCCGAGCTGATCTCGGCACCCTACCCCGCCTACGTGTCGATGCAATCCGCACTGTTCCATCTCGGTCTCATCGAACAAATTCCGGCGGTCATCTATGCCGCGACACTGGGACGACCCCGTCGCACCAGCACACCGATTGGCGTCATATCCTTCCATCGACTGCCGAACGAATTGTTCATCGGTTTCGAAGTGAACGACGATGGCGCAAAAATAGCCTCTCCCGAGAAGGCGCTCTTCGACGTGCTCTATCTAGGTCCGGGCCGAAGCCGCTTGTTTTCGCGTCTGCCGGAATTGGAGTTCCCGCGCAATTTCCGCTGGCCACTGCTGCGCGACTTTGCGCAGATTGTGAAGTCATCCACTCGAAGGACATTCATTGAAAGACGCATCGACGAAATCCATCGCGCCAGCAAGCGTTGACCGCCTGGGAATGCTCATGGTGGCGGGGGCTGCGATTCTCTTTGCCAGCAAGGGATTGTTCGCCAAGGCGCTCTACCAGCGGGACGTGGGATTTGAACTGCTCGTGGCGGTGCGGGCGGTTATCGCCATGCCGCTGTTCGTCTGGATCGCGGTGCGCGCGAACTCGCCCTCTCAGATCCACAAACAAGGCGGTCTCGAGCGAGGGCCCATGTCAACGCAGGCCATCGTCGCGGCAGCGCTGTCGGGCATCGTCTGTTACTACGTCGGCGCCATGCTGGATTTCTGGGCACTGACACTCATCGATGCGTCGATCGAGCGTGTGCTGCTGTTCAGCTACCCGGCCATGGTGGTTGCCCTGGGCTCCATTATCAAACGGCGCGCGCCGGAGCGCCGCGTGGTTCTCGCGATGCTGATCACCTACGCCGGCATCTATTTCGCCATGGGCGGAATCGACTTCCGTGAACTCGCGCAAAATCTCTTTGGTGCGGGCCTCGTGCTCATCGCCGCGCTCACGACGGCCATCTATTTCCAGATTGGCGATCGTTACACGCACGAAATCGGCAGCACACGATTTGCCGCCATCGGCATGAGCTCCGCAGCCATCATGCTCGCGCTGCACTTCGCGGTGTTTCGCTCGTTTGATGAATTCGGGTCGCTCGCGATGTACGACTGGTTCCTGCTCGTGGTGCTCGGCGTGGCCTGCATGTTCATCCCGGGGCTGCTGCAGGCCGAAGGCATGAAACGCGTCGGCGCGCAGCGCGCCTCGATCGCCAGCACGATTGGTCCACCCACCACCATTGTTCTGGCGGCGCTGTTTCTCAATGAACGCCTGAATGCCTGGCAGGTGTTGGGCAGTGCGATGATCGTCGGCAGCGTGCTGGTGTTGAGCTGGCCGCGATCGATTCCGGAGGCGCCGACTGCTTAGCGGGCGCTTCCCGGTCGCCCTTCTGCCAGCTTCACCCCGCCAGCAACACCGCTTCGGCATGTTCGAGCGCCTCGGGCGTGCCGTAGATCACCACGATGTCGCCATCCTGGAATTCCGTGTCGCCCGTGGGCTCGCGGCCGAGGATTCCCTGGCGGCGGATACCGCTGAACGCCACGTCCGCACCCGCGCGACGGACTTCGTTGACGCACTTGCCGATGCACCACGAGCCCGGCGGCAACACCACCGAACGCACCTCTTCGGCGAACTCCGCATCGTTGGTCATGCCATCGCCACGCGCGATGACGTTGCGCAGCATCTCGTAGCGATTGCCACGCAGCTGGGCGACCGAACGCATCACGACGTTCGGCGGTACTTTCAGCGACATGAGCACGTGCGACGCCAGCATGAGGCTGGCTTCGAACGCTTCGGGAATGATTTCGGTGGCACCGGCGGCCTTGAGCTCGAGCAGCCGCGAATCGTCAGGCGTGCGCACCAGCACCGGCACGTCGCCGCGCAGCCTGCGCAACGATCGCAGGATGGCGAGCGAGGTCCGCGTGTCCGAAAACGAGATCACCACGGCATTGGCGTTGGCGAGACCCACTTCTTCGAGCACCTGTTCGTCGGCGGAATCGCCATACACGACCGGTTGCCCCATCTGTCGCGCGGCACGCACCCGCGCGGCATCGAGGTCGATGGCAATGTATTCGAAGCCCTGCGACTCGAGCACGCGACCGACGTTCTGACCCACACGGCCGAAACCGCAGAGGATCACGTGCTCGCGTTTGGCCACCGCCAGCGTCACGGCGTCTTCGCGTTCCATGGCGGATTTCGGCGGCCCGCGCTCGCCTAACAGCAGCCTCGCCACGCGCTTGTTGTTGGCGAGGATGACGGGCGCCAGCACCATGCCGAGCACCACGGCGACCAGCAGCGGCTGCGCGATGGCGGGATCGATCGCCTTGTTCTGCAGCAGCAGCGTCAGCAATGCGATGCCGAATTCGCCACCCACGGCGAGCGTGACGCCGGTGCGCACTGCCTTGAAATTGGAGTCCACGAACAGACGCGTCGCCAACGAGGCGATGACGCCCTTGAGAAGGACCATGGCCACGAGCAGCGCGAGGATGACCGACAACTCTCGCCACAGGGCATTGAAGTCGAGGAGCATACCCACCGAAATGAAGAACAGACCGAGCAGGATGTCGCGGAACGGCCGGATGACACTTTCGACCTGGTGGCTGTACTCGGTTTCGGCCAGCATCATTCCGGCGAGGAAAGCTCCGAGCGCCATGGAAAGACCGGCCAGGTGCGAAGCCCAGGCGGATGACAGCGCCACCAGCAGCACCGCGAGCGTGAACAACTCGCGCAGCCGGCTGTTGGCGATGATGTACAGCAACGGCCGCAGCAGCCAGCGCCCCGCGGCGAGCACGACGAGAACGGCCGCCGTGCCGGCGGCCACCAGCTTGAGCGCAGTACCCATCGAGAAAGATTCGGCACCCGGCGCCAGGGCCGCCGCGAGCGCCAGGAATGGCACCACCGCAATGTCCTGGAACAACACCACACTGAAGGCGAGCCGGCCATGCGTGCGGTTGAGCTCGGCGCGTTCGGTGAGTCCCTGCACTATGAGCACCGTGGAACTCATGGCGACCACACCACCGAGCACGATGGCCTGTGGCCATCCGATGTCGAGAAGACGGGCGATCAACGCGACCACGGCCGCGGTACCGAACACCTGCAGCGACCCGAGCCCGAATACTTCGCGGCGCAAAGCCACCATGCGCGGCCAGGAGAACTCCAGGCCCAGGGTGAACAGAAGGAAGACCACGCCCAGCTCGGCCAGCAGGTGCGTGGTGTCGGATTCCGGGAAGGCGCCCATGGCGTGCGGCCCCAGCACCAGCCCCACGGTGACATAGCCAAGTATGGCCGGCAGTCCCAGGCGCCGCGCCAGCGTCACGACGAAAACGGACGCGGCTAACAGGACGAGGATGAGGGGAAGTGGCGAGTCGGACATTCACTTAGAAGTTAGCACGGCCGTTGTCGTGGAGCATGGGTCACTCTATTGTCCACATTCCATGATGAAACTCACCGACACCTTCACCCGCTTCGTAAAATCCGAACAGTTCAGCGGAGTCCTCCTGCTGGCGTGCACCATCGTGTCGCTGGCCATCGCCAACTCGCCCGCGGCGGATGCATACCTTGCCGCCTGGCAGGTAAAACTCGGCCCGCTGACCGTCGAACACTGGATCAACGATGCATTGATGGCCGTGTTCTTCCTGTTCATCGGCCTCGAACTCGAACGCGAGCTCTACGTGGGCGAATTATCCAAGCTGCGCAATGCGCTGCTCCCCGCGTTCGCCGCTGTCGGCGGCATGCTCGCGCCCGCTCTCATTCACGCCTGGTTCAATGCGGGAACCGCGACCGCGCCCGGTTTCGGTATTCCCATGGCCACGGACATTGCATTCGCGCTCGGCGTGCTGGCGCTGCTCGGGCCCAGGATACCGTTCGCCCTCAAGGTATTCATCGTAGCGTTCGCGGTCATCGACGATCTCGGCGCCATCGTCCTCATCGCCACTGTCTATACCGCCGAAATTTCGGTGACCTATCTCGCGCTCGCGCTGGCCACCTGGGCGCTGCTGTTACTGCTCAATCGGCCGCTGCACGTGACCACGCTCGTGCCTTACCTGCTGGGCGGTGCCTTCATGTGGTTCTGCGTGTTGAACGCCGGGATCCACGCATCGATTGCGGGCGTCATGCTGGCTTTCGCGATTCCTTTCTCGGTGCGCGGCACCGGTCGCGAGTCACCTTCGCACCGGCTCGAACACCGGCTCCACAAGCCGGTCGCGTATCTGATCCTGCCGTTGTTCGCCCTGGCCAATACCGGCGTAGTGATCGATGACGAAGCGATCGCGCAGCTTGCCAATGAAAACGGCATCGGCATCGCGTTGGGCCTGATTCTCGGCAAGCCGGCAGGGGTCATCGCCATGTGTCTGGTTGCCGTGGCCTGCGGGGTAAGCTCCTTGCCGGCCGGCGTCCGATGGGCGCACATCGTGGGCGCGGGAATGCTGGGCGGTATCGGATTCACGATGTCCATTTTCATCACCAATCTCGCGTTCTCGAGCTCGCCGGAAGTCATCGATTCTTCCAAGCTTGCCGTCCTGATCGCCTCGCTCATTGCCGGAGCGCTCGGGTTCCTCTGGCTGCGACTGGCCGCCGTGGAGAGACACAAGATTTAGACAGCAGGCCGCGACAATTGCTAACTTCGCCGCACGCGAACAGGAGAGTTCAGTTGCGGCCCATCATTCTTGCGGCGTTTGCCGTTCTCGTTCCCTCGACCGCATTCGCGGAAACCACCGTGCCGAATCTGACCACCAGCGCCATGGGCGTCCTCGCCCTGGCGTTGTTCGTGCTGGCTTACGGCTTCGTCATCGCGGAAGAGTTCACCCACTTGCGCAAATCGAAGCCCGTCATGATCGCCGCGGGCGTGTTGTGGATGCTCGTTGCAATCGCCTGGCAATCGAGCGGCA
The DNA here is from genome assembly GCA_035760205.1 of Steroidobacteraceae bacterium. Lineage (GTDB taxonomy): Bacteria > Pseudomonadota > Gammaproteobacteria > Steroidobacterales > Steroidobacteraceae > CADEED01. Next base: position 10,779 of record DASTTJ010000129.1, read on the forward strand.
TCACCGGCGTCGGCGAGCTGCTGCGTCACAATCTGCTCGAATACAGCGAACTATTGCTGTTCCTGCTCGCCGCGATGACCTTCGTGAACACCCTCGCCGACCGCAACGTGTTTGCGGCCCTGCGAAGCTGGTTGATCGAGCGCGGGTGGACGCTGCGGACCATCTTCTGGGTCACCGGCGCCATGGCTTTCGTGTTGTCGCCGTTGCTCGACAACCTCACAACTGCCCTCGTCATGGGCGCGGTCGTGATGGCGAGTGGCCGGGGATATCCCGCGCTCATCGCGCCGGCCTGTATCAACATTGTCGTCGCCGCGAATGCCGGCGGCGCATTCAGCCCGTTTGGCGACATCACAACCTTGATGGTGTGGCAAAAAGGGCTGCTAGGGTTCTTTGACTTTTTCGCCCTGTTCGTTCCATCGCTGGTGAACTGGCTGGTGCCCGCGTTCTTCATGAGCTTCGTGATTCCGCGTACCCGGCCCGAGGCACATGACGAACACAGCGATATCAAGACCGGCGGGAAAGCCGTCATCGTCCTGTTCGCATTGACGGTGGCAATGACGGTCGCCCTGCACCAGTACGCACATCTGCCGCCGTTCCTCGGCATGATGACGGGCCTCGGCATCCTGCAGGTCCATGGCTACTTCGTCAGGCGCGAGGAATTGCGGCTGGCGCGCGCCGCGCCGGTATCGGCGGCGCCGCCAGGTTTCAAGCCTGCGGATAAACCATTCGATATCTTCATCAGCCTCAAGCGAGCCGAGTGGGACACGCTGCTGTTCTTCTACGGCGTCGTCCTTTGCGTCGGCGCGCTGGGCGCGTTTGGCTACCTGGCCGCACTTTCCGCCGTGTCTTATGAAGCCCTGGGGGCCACCTGGGCCAACGTACTCGTGGGTATCGCTTCGGCGATCGTCGACAACATTCCGGTGATGTTCGCGGTCTTGAGCATCGAGCCCGACATGTCGTCGGGCCAGTGGTTGTTAGTCACGCTCACCGCCGGCGTGGGCGGATCACTCCTGTCGATCGGTTCGGCTGCCGGCGTGGCGCTCATGGGTCAGGCCCGCAGCTACTACACGTTCTTCGCTCATCTCAAGTGGACCTGGGCGATTGCGCTCGGCTACGCGGCTTCGATCTGGGTGCATCTGCTGCTGAACGCCGCCTCGTTCGACTAAACGGGTTTTCGCCTGGGGCTGAGGCCCGCGCCACGCGTTGAGGCCGTCATCGGCGCAGCAGGTGTGGCGTCCGGCAAATGCTCGAGCACGGCCTCGATGCCACCGGTAAGCCTCTCGAGGTCCCGGGTGGAGAGATTGCAGACGGCACGCTGAAGCGTGCCCACGGCCCGCCCGGCGGTGGCCTGCAACAATTGTTTGCCTGCCGTCGTCGGAAATATCCGTACGGCTCGTTGATCATCCTCGCTGCGCCGGCGCTCGATCCAGCCGCGCGCCACCAGGCTCTTCAGCACCTGGCTTACCGCGGGTCGTTGCATCCCGAGCAATGTGGCCAGTCTTGAGGCAGTTAGGCCAGGCTCGTTGCCGATGCACACGAGCGCGCGATGCAGAGTGATCGGGGCATCGGTCAGTCGCTCGAGCTCGCGATAGAGCGTTCGCATGCGGTCGACCAGGGCACGAGCGGCGACCAGTGCCTTGTTTTCGAGCGCTTCACG